>JAHJJO010000069.1 GCA_018822835.1 Patescibacteria group bacterium | reverse complement strand
AATTAATATTAATGCAGATTTTCAAAAAACAATTGTAGCTTTAAGAGTAAGCAAAAATCAGCTTAAAACAATAGAGCCAATTTATAAAAAATATGCCCTAATAGAAAAAGCTATTCAAGCAACAGCCCAAAAATCTTTTAAACAAGAAAAACCAACTCCATGTGTTGCCGCTTCAAGAGAATTAAGAAATAAACTGCAAGCATTGGATATTGAAACAGAAATGGTGGTTGGCGACATTACTCAAGGTCGCCATCAGTGGATAGCAATAGAAATTGAACCACAAACAGGAGAATTTATTACTATTGCTGAAAAATATTCTGCTTTAAATCTTGCGCGTAATTATTATTCCAGCATGCCTGCTGAAGATTTTTAGATTAATTTTCTTTTTGGTGATAAAAATAATTAAATTGATTAAAAATTAATGACTGTTTTAATTCTATCATTACTATAAGCGCTGGCGTCCTTAAAAGCCTGAGCTGCTTGATCAATTGAATAGCGATGAGTAATTAAACTTTTCAAATCAATTTTATTTTGCATTACCAGATCTATGGCTTGCGGAAAAGAAAATGCGCATGTCCAAGAACCATGCACATTCAATTCTTTTTTTACGATTTTCATTAAATCTAATTTTGATGGCTCTTCAAAAACTCCAAGCAAAAATACCTGGCCATCTCTACGTGCTATATCAATTGATGTTTGGGCTGTAATTTGACGGCCAACAACTTCAAAAACAACATCAAAGCTGTTAGCAAATTTTTTTAGTTCATTGCTTTTTTTACTATCAATTACTTCATCAGCCCATTTTTTATTTTTAACCCATTGCAAACGCGATTGTAAAATATCAAAACCAACCACATAAGCTCCAGAAGCTTTTAATACTTGATCTAATAAAATACCAATTGGACCTTGACCAATAACTGCGGCTTTAATATTTAAAAGTTGTGTTGTTTCATGGATAGCGTATAAAGCTATTGTTAACGGCTCAAGCAAAGCAGCCTCTTCAAAACTTATTTTATTCGGCACTTTATAAACTAAATCAGCTGGAATAGCGACATATTCAGCTAATGCGCCTGGTCTATGTAATCCAATTATTTTTGCATTAATACATAAATTCGGTTTGCCTTGTTTGCAATAATTGCATTTATTGCAAGGAATTACATGCTCAGCTGTAATTCTGTCGCCAATTTTAAAATTTTTAGACACTTGACTGCCAATTGCAGAAATGATTCCGCTAAATTCATGTCCAGGCACCAGTGGTGTTGGCAAATTCATGCCACCATTGTAAATATGCAAATCAGTCCCACAAATGCCAACTGATTTAGTTTGCATTAAAATTTCATTAGCTTTTGGTTTTGGCTTGGGTCTATTTTTTAAAACAAGTTTTTTTGGTCCTAAATACTCAATTGTTTTCATAAGTTTGTAGTATTGGAAACTAAGTTTCCAACTAAAAACAGTTATTAAGGGAAACTTAGTTTCTTAATCCCTGTTTTATATAATTAATCCTACCATTTTAATAATATTATGTGAATAGTATTTTCTTGACGAAATAATTTTGTGTGCTATATTAACATTAGCAGTCAAATAACGAGAGTGCTAAACAATTAACAATTAACAATTAACAATTAACAATTAACAATTAACAATTAACAATTAACAATTATCCAATTATCAATTAACAATTATCCAATTAATTTGCATTAAATTTTAATTTATTATTTTAATTGTTCATTGCTAATTGTAAATTGCTAATTGACTATCTATGTTTAATAAATTTACAAATAAATCGCAGGAAGCAATAATTAACGCTCAAGTGATCGCGCAAAATTATGGTCAGCAATATATTGAAGGTTTGCATATACTGCTTTCTTTATTGCAGCAGGATGAAAGTTTAATTAAGCCAATTCTGGAAAAAATTAGAGTTGACGTGCTTGATGTGGAAAAATGTGTAATAAATGAAATTGAAAAATTGCCAAAAACTCGAAGCTCCTCGCTTGGCATTGAAATTGGGGCTGTGCAAGGCACGAATGAAATAGCAATGATTTTAGAAAGAGCCAAAAAAGAAGCTGATCAAATGCAGGATGAATATGTTTCCACAGAACATTTGGTTTTGGCTTTAATAGGAATACAATCAAAAGCTCAAAGTATTTTACTCAATTTTAATATTGAATATGAAAAAGTCGTGCAAGCATTAAAGAATTTGCGCGGTTCGCAAAAGATTACTGACGCTTTTCCTGAAACAAAATTTAGAGCAATTGAAAGATATACAGTTAATTTAACAGACCTTGCAAAACAAAAAAAATTAGATCCTGTTATTGGCAGGGATGAAGAAATAAGGCGCATTATTCAAATTCTTATTCGCAGAACAAAAAATAATCCTGTTTTAATTGGAGAAGCCGGAACAGGCAAAACAGCAATTGTTGAGGGTTTGGCGCAACGGATAATTAATGGAGATGTGCCTGAAAGCCTTCAAAATAAACAAATAGTTGGCTTAGATTTAGGACTTCTTGTGGCAGGAGCTAAATTTAGAGGTGAATTTGAAGACAGATTAAAAGCCGTTCTAAAAGAAGTTAAATCTCAAGAAGGGAATTTGATTTTATTTATTGATGAATTGCACACTATTGTGGGGACAGGATCTCCAGAAGGAACAATGGATGCTTCTAATATGTTGAAGCCTGCTTTGGCTCGTGGAGAATTAAAAACAATTGGAGCCACTACAGCAAAAGAATATCAAAAATACATTGAACGGGACTCTGCTTTAGAGAGAAGGTTTCAGCCAATTTATGTATCTGAACCAAACGCTGAAGAAACAATCGCTATACTTCGCGGAATTAAAGAAAAATATGAAGTGCATCATGGAGTGCGTATCACGGATGATGCTTTAATTGCGGCATCAAAATTGTCAGTACGCTACATTGCTGACAGATTTTTGCCAGACAAAGCAATTGATTTAATTGATGAAGCAACTTCCGCATTAAGGGTTGCAATTGATTCTATGCCTGAAGAGTTAGATAATTTAAAACGAGAAATTAAACGTTTAGAAATAGCAAAAGCCGGATTAATGCCTATTACTTCCGGGAAAAATAAGATTAATAAAAATGACATTGTTAAATTAAAAAACATTAATAAAGAGCTTGTTCAATTAAAAGAAAAATCAAGTCAAATAGAATTGCATTGGAATAATGAAAAAAATATTATTTCAAAAATTCGTGAGTCAACAAAAGAAATAGACGAATTAAAGGCGCAAGCTGAAATTATTGAACGTAGAGGAGACGACTTAACTCGGGTTGCGGAAATACGTTATTTTAAAATTCCTGAACTGCAAAAAGAAATTAATCAACAAAAGGCGCAATTTGATAAAATTCAAAAAAGCGGGCAGAATCTTTTAAAAGAAGAAATTGACGAAGAAGATATTGCAAAAGTTGTTTCGCGTTGGACTGGAATTCCTGTTTCTAAAATGCTTGAAAGTGAAGTAAAAAAACTCGGCAGAGCGGAAAAAGTATTACAAAATCGCGTTGTTGGACAAGACGAAGCTATTAAAGCCGTGGCAAACGCCATACGTCGTTCGCGCGCTGGAATAAATGAAGAAAAAAAACCAATTGGATCTTTTCTTTTTGTAGGACCTACTGGTGTTGGAAAAACAGAGCTTGCCAAAACATTAGCCGAGTTTATTTTTGATAATGAAAACGCTTTAATCCGTTTGGATATGAGTGAATTTATGGAAAAACATAGTGTAGCCAAAATAATTGGCTCTCCTCCCGGCTACATAGGTTATGAAGAAGGAGGGCAAATAACAGAAAAAGTTCGTCGAAGGCCTTATAGTGTTATTTTATTTGATGAAATAGAAAAAGCCCACCCAGAAGTATTTAATATTTTACTTCAAATTTTAGATGATGGACATTTAACTGACGCAAAAGGTCGCACAGTTAATTTTAAAAATACTATTATTATAATGACTTCAAATTTAGGCAATGAGATTATTAAACAATACTCTATTGGTTTTAATAATCACGTAGACGTAAAGCATGCTGTTCAAATGCGCAGAGATGAAATGTGGGAAAAAATAAATAAAATACTTAAAGGACATTTTAAGCTTGAATTTTTGAATCGCATTGATGAAATTGTTTTGTTTAAAAATTTAAACAAAAAGGTTTTAGCGCAAATTATTGACCTTGAATTAAAAAAAGTTCAGCAAAGATTAAAAACCAACAAAGATATAAGTCTTAAAATTAGTTCTAAAGCAAAAAAACTTTTAGCAGATAAAAGCTACGACATAACTTTTGGCGCGCGTCCGTTAAAACGGGTTATTCAGAATATGATTTTAGACGAATTGTCTTTACAAATTATAGAAGGAAAAATCAAAAATGGCGCTAAAATTACGATTGATTTGAATGTGGAGGATAAAGTGGTGGTGAGAGCTTGAGCAAAAATAGAGTGCATTATAGAGCACTCTATAGTGCACTCTATTTTTATTTTTTAAAGTAATTAATAACATCATCAATTTTAATCATCTCGCATTTTTCTTTTCCTCTCTTTTTAATCTCCACGCTATTTTCCGCCAATGTTCTTTCGCTAACCACAATGCGATAAGGGCAACCGATTAAATCAGCGTCTGCGAATTTTTCGCCAGGCCTAACATCGTCTCTGTCATCATACAAGACTTCTATATTATTTTTTTGTAAATTTTGATAAAATTTTTCTATTTGATTCCTGATTCCTAATTCCTTATTCCTGATTCCTATTAAATGAACTTTAAATGGCGCTACTTCTTCAGGCCAAATTATGCCTTTGTCATCATTATGAGTTTCAACGATAGTAGCCATAACTCGGCTTGGTCCAAATCCGTAACAACCCATAATTATATCTTTATGTTTTCCGTTTTGATCGACGTATTGCAAATTAAATGGCTTGGAAAAACGAGTGCCTAATTTAAAAATATTACCAACTTCTACGGCTTTGGCTTTTTGAAAGTTTTTATCATTGCATTCTGGGCAATGTGTTTGTTCTTTAATAATTTCTTGATTAATGGCTGTGCGGCAATTACTGCAAATATAAATAATATCCTCTCCTGCATTAGTTAATGTTTGAAATTCATGGGAATATTTTGAAAAAGCTCCACCTGAAGCATAAGTTAAATAAGTAATATTCAATAAACCGCATTGTTTATATATTTTAAAATAAACCTTTTTCATTAATTCATAAAATTCATCTAAATTTTTTTCATCAGCGTGAAAAGAATATAAATCTTTCATTGAAAATTCTCTGCCCCTTATTAGCCCTGCTTTAGCTCGCAATTCATTTCTGAATTTAGTTTGTATTTGATAAATATATGTAGGCAATTCTTTGTATGAAAAAATAAATTTTTTAACTAATGGCGTAATAATTTCTTCGTGAGTTGCGCCTAAGGCATATTCTTTTTTGTCGCTTCCAGCTAACTGAAACAAGGCGTCAAAATTATTCCACCTATCAGTAACTTGCCAGAATTCTTTTGGTGTCAATGCGGGCATTAAAATTTCTTGCCCTCCAATAACATTCATTTCTTTGCGAACTATATTGCAAATTTTATTATGCACTTTTAATCCAAGTGG
The DNA here is from genome assembly GCA_018822835.1 of Patescibacteria group bacterium. Classification (GTDB taxonomy): domain Bacteria; phylum Patescibacteriota; class Patescibacteriia; order Patescibacteriales; family JAHJJO01; genus JAHJJO01. The sequence goes on along the minus strand of JAHJJO010000069.1, from coordinate 10,060 downwards.
TAAAAACGTATAAACTCCCGCGCTTACTTTATCAATAAATCCAGCTCTAATTAAAGCTTTAGCATTAAAACTTGTTTCATCTTTAGGTAATTCTTTTATTGTTTTTGTAAAAAGTTTTGATTGTCGCATATATTCAATTACAAATTAATTTTGTTGTTGTTTGATTTTATTGGAGGCTATCACAAGATTAAAAATTTATTACACATTTAATCTAAATTGCAATACGTTATGCGTTCCATGTTATGCGCTATGCGATTTTATAAACTGCTCACCGCATTTTCTAACACTAATTTTGGATTAACATTTGCTTTTAGATATTGTTTGGCTTTTTCTAAAATTTGCATTAATTTTAATAAATTGTCTGAATTTTTTTCTGCCTCTATGTTTATTTTAACAATCTGACGAAGTTCATCGCTCACTATTTGATGTTGAATTAAATCAGTGTGACCAGAGTCTAATAAAAGTAAATCTCTAACTATTCCCATCCATATTATTATTGCGTCATTAGCAAGCTGAACAGGCGTTTGATCATCAGTATTCTTTTTCATTAATTCTTCAATTGCTTGAAAACGGTCATTTATGTCTTGATTATGAAACTCTAAAAATATCTTTACTTTTTTAATATAATTTTCATAAAAATTTTTATTTTCTAAAAATTTTACAGCCAATGCTGGTCGACCAAGGCATAATTTAGATAAATTTTTTGCAACACTGTGAGTTGTTTTGCGTGTTATTGTTAAATAATCATAAATAATATCACTTGCAACTGGATAAAAATTTAATATTTGGCTACGGGAAACTATTGTTTCTGGTAAGTCCTTTAAAGAAGAAACAACTAATATTATTACTACTTTTTGTTTTGGCTCTTCTAAAGTTTTGAGAAGAGCATTTGCCGCTCCCAAGCTTAAAGTTTCCGCTGATTCAATAATCCCGACTTTATATGAATTAAAAAATGAACTCATGCCTAATGCGCTAATGAATTCTCTAATTTGTTGAATGGAAATATTTTTTGCTTCTTTTTCTTTGTTAACTAAATAAAAATCTCCATATAAAGTTTTGCATCCGTTTTCTGCAATATTATATTGTTTTTCAATAATTTGCAATTTTTCGCATGCATCGCAATTTTCACAAGGAGTGATAATTTCTACTTGATCCTTATTTTGGCACAACAAACTTTTTGCAAAAAAACGTGCTATTGTTGATTTTCCTAGGTCAACAGGACCTAAAAAAATATACGCGTTTGAAATTGTATTATTAGTAATGTTTTTTTGTAAAAAATGAACAACATTTTCATTACCAATAAATGGCCAATTAAATTTCATAAAAATATGTTAATATAATAATAACTTTATAGACTTTATGAACTTTTAACTTTATAAACTAATTTATGTATTATAGAACAATAAAAAAATTAATACTTTTAACAGGCGATGTTGCAATGCTATACAGTTCGCTGTATATTACTTTGTTAATTAGATATTGGAGCAAACCAGGTTTGGATCTTTGGCAAAAGCATTGTTGGCTTTTTACAATTATTTTTATTGTCTGGATTTTTATTTTCTATATTGCCGACCTGTATAATTTAAATTTAGCAGTAAATAATATCAGGTTTATTATGCTTACAAGCCGTTGTATAATAATAGCAGGATTATTTTCGGTTATTTTCTTTTATTTAATCCCACAATTTGATATTGCACCAAAAACAAATCTATTTCTTTGCATTGCTATTTTTATTATTTTGTTTTTTTTGTGGAGAAAATTTTTTAATTGGATTCTTAAAATATCTCCCAAAAACAATATCATAATAATAGGCATTAATCAACAGGTTTATGAATTGATTGAAAAATTAAGAAAAAATCCGCGTTTGGGATTTAATGTTTTACTGATTATTAATAATAAACAAATTAAACATAATATTAATAATATTCCCGTTATATCCGACATGACAAATTTAAAAAAAGTTATTATTGATTACAAAATAAATACAGTTGTTTTGGCTGCTGATCCTCGTGAATCACATACATTGCGATCCGCGTTATTTCAATGTATGTCATTACAAATTAATTATACAACTTTGCCGCATTTTTATGAAAATGTTACAGGAAAAATTCCTGTTAAAGCAATTAATGAAATGTGGTTTTTGGAAAATTTGAATAAAGGCGAAAAAAAATTTTTTAACATAGTAAAGAGGAGCTATGATATAATATTGGCATTATTAATTTTTATTATTACATGCGTTTTTTGGCCAATTATAGCGTTTTTAATTAAAATAGAAAGTAAAGGTCCTGTTTTTATTACAATGAAAAGAGCTGGAAAAAATAACAGGGAATTTAGAATGTTTAAATTTAGGACAATGAAAGAAGAAAGCAACAACCGTTCTATTACTATTAAAAACGATCCGCGCATTACTAAATTTGGTTCTTTTTTGCGCAAAACACGAATTGATGAAATACCGCAAGTATTAAATATTTTAAAAGGAGAGATGAGTTTTGTGGGTCCGCGCCCGGAACGTCCTGAGTTAATAAAAAATTTAGAAAAGTATATTCCTTTTTACAAAGAAAAAACTTTAATAAAGCCGGGCGTAACAGGGTGGGATCAAATATCAGGAGAATATCACTCGCCTTCGCATGAAGATACGTTAAAAAAGTTACAATATGATTTGTTTTATATCAAAAATAGATCAATATATCTTGATCTGTCAATTATGTTAAAAACTATTAGCACTGTATTATCGCGCAAAGGCAGGTAATGCCAGGCAGGTTGCGTTGGAGAAGACTTTTTCTTGCTAAAATAAAAATGATTGGTATAATAGACTTACTGCCGTGAATTACAAAATGCGTCATCAACGCTGTCATTGCGAGCGAAGCGAAGCAATCTCGTTGTTAACGCAATGCGATATTTACCCTGTTAAATTCGCTTTGCGACTATTTAACAGGGTAAACGAGATTGCCACGTCGCCCGCCGATTCGGCGGACTCCTCGCAATGACAAAAAAGTGGCATTTCGTAAATTCAAAGTACTGAACAATAAGTTTTTACTGCAATTTTCATATTTTTGTCTATTTTATGAATAATGTTTTACAAAAAATTTTAAAACCATCAGCGCGAGGACGAATGTGGCAGATTTTTGGTTTAATTATCGTATTAATAATTGTTGGCGGATTGATTGATGCTGGCAATTATTATAACAAAGGGTCTATTTGGCTTGCAAACAAAACTAATAATATTATTAAATTGCCAGGCGTAAAAGAAATACCTTTTAGATTGGGATTAGATTTACAAGGAGGAGCGCATTTAGTATATCAAGCAGATGTTGTAAACATACCCTCAAAAGACAGGTCTAACGCAATAGAAGGAGCTAGAGATGTTATTGAACGCAGAGTGAATGTTTTTGGAGTTAGCGAACCAGTTGTGCAGGTTAATAAAACCGCAGGAGGAGATTATCGTATTGTTGTTGAATTAGCAGGTGTTAAAGATATTAATGAAGCTATAAAAATAATAGGAGAAACTCCAATTTTAGAATTTAAACAACATGGCGATCAGCAGCGCGAATTAACAGATGAAGAAAAAAAAATAATGGAAGATTTTAATAAAACAGCAGAAGAAAAAGCATCAGAAGTTTTAGGAAAAGCTTTATCAAGAGGAGATTTCGGGGCTTTAGCAAAAGAATATAGCCAGGATGAAAAAACAAAAGAAGCTAACGGCGATCTTGGATGGATAACAAACAAAGAAAGTCCAGAATTTATTGATGTTGTTCAAAATATGAAAACTGGAGAAATTACCAATGATTTAATTAAAACTAATTATGGATATGAAATTATAAAACTTGAGGATAAAAGAATTAAGAAAGATCCATTTACTGAAAAAGAAGAAAAACAAATAAAAGCTTCGCATTTGTTGCTTTGTTATAAAGAAAGCGAAGGATGCCAAAGCGATTCAAGCAAAGAAGAAGTTTATGAGAAAATAAAAGAAATAAAAAAACAAGCAAATACAAATAATTTTTCAGATTTAGTTAAAAAGCATTCAACTGAACCAGGGGCTGATCAAAGTGGCGGTGAATTAGGATGGTTTGGACGCGGAAATATGGTAAAACCATTTGAAGATGCTGTTTTTGAACAAAAAATTGGAACGATTTCATATGTGGTTGCAACAAAATTTGGATACCATCTAATTTACAAGCAAGACGAAAAAAATATTGATGAATATAAAATTAGCCATATTTTAATTAGGACAATAAACAAACAAGATATTTTAGGCGCAACGCAGGATTGGCAAAACACTGAATTAAGCGGAAAGGATTTAAAACGAGCCACTGTTCAATTTAATCCTAATGACAATTCTCCTGAAGTAGGATTGGAATTTAATAAACAAGGTTCTAATTTATTTGAAGAAATTACAAATAATAACATTAACAAGCAAGTAGCGATATTTTTAGACGGTTATTTAATCAGCGCTCCAACAGTTAATGAAAAAATTACAGGCGGAAAAGCGGTTATAAGCGGAAAATTTAATCTTAAAGAAGCTAAATTATTGGTTCAACGCCTTAATGCAGGAGCTTTGCCAGTGCCTATTTCGTTGGTGAGCCAAAAAACAGTTGGGCCTAGTTTGGGTAGCAAGTCTGTTAGCAATAGTTTAAGAGCTGGAATTATCGGGTTAATTCTAATAGCTTTATTTATGATTTTATTTTACCGAATAAACGGATTGTTAGCTGTTATTTCTTTGTGTATTTATGGAACATTAGTATTGGCAGTATTTAAACTTTGGCCAGTGACTTTAACTTTATCAGGAATTGCTGGATTTATTTTATCAATTGGAATGGCCGTTGATGCTAATGTTCTGATTTTTGAACGGATTAAAGAAGAATTAAAAGCAGGAAGATCACGCATAAACGCTGTTGAAGAGGGATTTCATCGCGCATGGCCTTCAATTCGAGACGGCAACATTTCTACTTTAATAACATGTTTTATTTTAATTCAATTCTCTACAAGCATAGTTAAGGGCTTTGCCATTACCTTAACTATTGGAATTATTATTTCTTTATTTTCAGCCATTATTGTAACTAAAAATTTGTTAATGTTGCGATTTTATAGAAAATAATTTTCCTTTGAATTATAAAACTCTCTTTTTTTTGTAGTTCACGGAATTCTCGTGTTTAATGATCAAAATACCTGAGTATGTAAAAAATATAATAAGCAAATTAAATAAAGCCGGATTTGAGGCCTATATTGTTGGCGGATGCGTACGGGATTTGTTAATGGTCTCCTGCGCTTCTTCAACTTCGGAGAATAAGTTGGTTAAGAAGGGAGCTTCGGAGGCTAAACAGAAAAAACCAAAAGATTGGGATGTTACCACTAACGCAAAACCGGATGAAATTTTAAAAGTTTTTTCAAATGGAAGATATGAGAATAAATTTGGAACGGTTATAGTGAATGAGGAATTAGGAATAAGGAATAAGGAATTAGGAATTAAAAATCAAGGCATTGAAATAACAACTTATCGTTCAGAGCATGGTTATGCTGACAGACGGCATCCTGATAAGGTGGTATTTGAGGAAAAATTAGAAAAAGATTTAGAACGCAGGGATTTTACAATAAATGCGATGGCGATTCAGATGTCAGATGTCAGGTGTCAGATGTCAGATTTAAAAAACAAAAAAAAATGTTATGCGTTATGCGCTCTACGTTATGCGGTGGTAGATTTGTTCGGTGGAGAGAAGGATATTAAGAAGAAAATAATAAGAGCTGTTGGGGAGCCAATAGACAGATTTAAGGAAGACGCTTTAAGAATGATGCGGGCTATTCGGTTTGCATGCCAGCTTAGATTTGAAATTGAGCCAAAAACCGAAAGAGCGATTAAAAAAATGGCAGGCGGGATTAAATTTGTTTCTAATGAAAGAATTAGAGACGAGTTGATTAAAATATTAAAATCCAAGATGGCATACGATGGAATTATACTTCTTCATAAAAATAAATTATTACAATATATTATGCCTGAATTAGAATATGGAATTAATATTGATCAAAGCAGACATCATACTTATACTGTTTTTAAGCATTTAGTTTTGTCTTTAAAATATTGTCCAAGCAAGGATTGGCGAGTGCGGTTTGCTTGTTTGTGCCATGATATTGCAAAACCGCAGACTAAAAAATTTATTAAAGGAATAGCAACTTTTTATAACCATGATATTATTGGAGCTAAAATTACAATAAAAATAATGCAGAGATTAAAGTTTTCTCAAGCAGATATTAAAAAAATCACTGAATTAATTCGCAATCATATGTTTTATTATAATGTTGATGAGGTTACAGCAAGTTCTGTAAGGCGTTTAATTTATAATGTTGGGGAAGATAATTTAAAAGATTTAATTGATTTGCGAGTGGCAGATCGTTTAGGTTCTGGAGTGCCAAAAGCAAAGCCATACAAATTAAGGCATTTAGAATATATGATGAAAAAAGTTCGGAAAGACCCTCTTTCAGTAAAAATGTTAAAAATTAATGGTGATGATTTAATAAAATTATTAAACATCAAACCAAGTCCGAAAATAGGAGCTATTTTAGACGTATTATTATCAAAAATTATTGAAGATCCAAAATTAGATAATAAAAAATACTTAGAAAAAAAAAGCAAAGAATTAAATAATTTAGAATTAGAAGAATTGCGTTATAAAGCCAAAGAAAAAATTGAAGAAAAAAAAATGGAGGATGATGAGGAGTTAAAGAAAAAATTTTGGGTACAATAAAACAAATTAACTTTATAAACTTTATGGACTTTTGACCCTACGCTTTTGCTCAGGGCATGCTTTATAGACTGTTTTATGTATCTATACTATATCATTACAATCGGTTGTTCTATGAATCAAAGCGATAGTGAACGCATAGTTGGTTATTTAGAAAAACATAAATATGCGATGGCCAATAGCGTTGAAAAAGCTGATTTTGTTATAATTAATACATGCGGTGTTAGGCAGTCAGCTGAAAATAGAGCTTACGGTCTTGTAGATAGAATTAAAAAACAAAATCCTAAAACTAAAATTATTTTAACCGGGTGTTTAAGCCAACGAAAAGATGTAATAAAAAAATTAAAAGACAAAGTTGATGTTTGGCTGAAAATTACTGAACTGCCAAAATTGAATTTAAAATTAAAAAATTTATTTGCCCAAACAAAAACCCCTGTAAATACAGAGGTTTTTATTCGCTCCTATTCGGCGTGGAATTTGGCTCATCACCCAGTTATTAACAATATATCATGTATAAAAAACTTGTCAAATAAAAATCAAAACAATGTGGAGGTAGGGGGAATTGAACCCCCGGAGCCCTGGGTGATAAGCCGGGCTCCACACCTTGTTACCCCCACATCAGATTCATTATGCCACGCTCCTGAAAATTATTTAAACATTAAACCAAAATATCAATCTAAATTTAGCGCTTTTGTGCCGATTGGAAATGGATGTAATAATTTTTGTTCTTATTGCGTTGTTCCGTACGCGCGCGGTAGGGAAGCATATCGATCAGTGAAAGATATTTTAAAAGAAGTTGAAGAATTAGTTAAAAATAATTATAAAGAAATTATTTTAATAGCACAAAATGTCAATAGCTACAAATCACGAATTATAAATGGTTATAAAATTGATTTTGCTGATTTACTAAAATTAATAAATAATATTCCCGGGAATTTTTGGATTAGATTTTTGACCAGCCACCCTAAAGATATGAGTGATGAACTAATTCAAACAATTGCTGAATGCGAAAAAGTTTGCGAACATATTCACTTGCCAGCACAGTCAGGAGATAATGAAATTTTAAAAGCAATGAATAGAAATTATACTGTTGAACACTATAAAAAATTAATTAATAAAATTTGCAAAGCAATTAATTCAACAAAAACAAAAACCCCTGCAAATGCAGAGGATTTTGTTTACTCCAACTTGATGCGAAAAGTAGATTGCCAACCAATTATTAGTAATATAGCATATATAAAAAAGTTGTCAAGTAAAAATCAAAAGGATGTGGAGGTAGGGGGAATTGAACCCCCGGAGCATTGGTTGGCAATCCAACGTCCACACCAAGTTACCCCTACATCAAACGAATTATATCATAAAAATTTAAACACCCGAAACCTTTGGAATCTACCAGCGTCTATTACTACTGATGTTATTGTTGGCTTTCCAGGAGAAACTAAAAAACAATTTAACAACACTGTTAAATTGTTCAAAGAAGTAAAATTTGATATGGCGTATATTTCACAGTACAGTTTGCGTCCAGGCGCTGCTGCTGAAAAATTAAAAGATAATGTGACAAAACAAGAAAAAAAAAGAAGAGAACAAGAGTTAACAAAAATTTTAAGAAAAACCGCGTTAGAAAATAATAAAAAATATTTAGGTCAAGTTGTTGATGTGTTAGTAGATGATAAAAACAAGAGAGAAGAATGGCATGGAAAGACAAAAACCGGTAAACAATTATCAATTGTCAATGATCAATTATCAATTAAGAATTTGGCAGGCAAATTTGTTAAAGTGAAGATTATAGATGTTAAGGATTTTGGATTAAAAGGGAAAATTAGTTTATAAAGTAAAAAACCTTTTTGAGTTTGATTTTAACTTTATGAACTTTATAACTTTATAAACTTTTAACTTCCTGACTTTATGAACTTTCAACTTTATGAACTTTATAACTATCAATAAACGCGCTAATTTTGATTATGAAATTAAAGAAAAATACGAAGCAGGATTGGTGTTGCTGGGGCATGAAGTTAAGTCTGTTAAAACAGGACATATTAATTTAAAAGGAAGCTATGTGACTGTAAAGCAAAATGACAAAAAGAAATTGCCAGAATTATATCTAATTAGCGCTCATATTTCTTTATATAAACATGCTGGAATGATAAAAGATTATAATCCAACAAGACCGCGAAAATTATTATTAAAAAAGAAAGAAATACAACATTTAATCGGCAAAAAACAAGAGCAAGGATTGACATTAGTTCCATTAAAAATATATACTAAACATGGTTTTATTAAATTAGAATTTGGAATTGGAAAAGGAAAGAAAAAAGTTGACAAGAGAGAAGCAATAAAAAAAAGGGAAACAGCCAAGGCAATTAATAATTATCAATTTGCAATTTACAATTAATTTTTTATTAATTGATAATTGAAAATTGTTAATTGATAATTGATTCCGGGGGTGCCAGGCATCGATAATAAAGTTCATTAAAAATATTCAGGACGCGCATTTTGGGATGGCGCGCTAATCTTATCTCAAAAACAATAAGTGTAAATACAATTGCCAGCAAAGTAACAGCTGCTTATAACGCGGTGAAAACTGCCTTTAGCATGCCTAACTTTGCTTATGTTGCGGTTTAGTAATAAACTGCAACCATCTGTCTTAGTGAGTCTTCATAGCTAAAAACAGGTGTTATGCCTCGCGTCTTTTAGATGCGTGGTATGAAGATAGATTTATAAGATGTCCTTGCTTGTAAATTGAAAATTTAAGGAATAGTTGTTATTCTTTTTGCCTGATTTTTTAGAATAGCGGTGAAAATTTAAATCAGGACATTTCTGTAAAAATATTTTTAAGACTTTATTAGACGCGGGTTCAACTCCCGCCATCTCCACCAAAGTTGATTTGCCAAATAAGTTGCCTCGGGGCTTCGCCCCTCGGCATTGGTTTCCGCCAAGAAATTCCAGGGGGTTTTGAATTCCGCCGAAAGAATTCCCGCCGAAAGTCGGCGGTTCGAGCCGATGTCCACAAGAAAATCTTTCATACCCGAAAGATTTTCTTGTTTAATGAGATTTTCGGCTTGGTTGGCTTCAATAATCCAGTTTCGCATGAGTTCGAGCCAATGATTACCTTTTCGTTCAAAATCCGATAATTTCTCCTCAAATGTTTTCTTTTCCGCCATTAAAACATTCTTTTTCTCTTGATACTCGGCTAATTCCAATGCCTCGCCAAGATATGCGTCTGTCAGTCGTTCGAGGCGTGTTTTAATGGCGGAAACACTATCACGGAGATTTTGAGCGAAAAGGTCAGATGAGTGGCGGGATTCTTTGTTCTCGGTTTCCAGTTT
>JAHJJO010000068.1 GCA_018822835.1 Patescibacteria group bacterium | reverse complement strand
TCAGGCTCTCTTCCTAACGGGTTTTCGCTTAATCCTAACACAGGAGTAATCTCTGGAACACCTACAACAGAAGGAACATCTAATTTCACAATTAAAGTAACTGATGTTAATGCAAGAACAGACAATCAGAGTTTGAGTATTATTGTTGTTGCTTGGGCTTGCGGATCCTCAATCACTGACTCCAGAGACAGTAAAACCTACGCCACGGTTGAAATAGGAACCCAGTGCTGGATGAAACAGAATATGAATATTGGAACAAGGATTGCTGGAACAAGCAACCAAGGAACTGGATGCACAGCAGGAACAATTCAGAAATATTGCTACAGCAATACAGACGCTAATTGTGACACAACCAACAACCCTAATTACCCAGATGGAGGACTATACCAATGGGCTCAAGCAATGTGCGGTTCCACAACTAATGGAGCAAAAGGCATTTGTCCAACTGGCTGGCACATACCAACTGATGCTGAACAAAACACCTTAGATCAATACTTAAAAGACGCGGGACAAACTTGCAACGCTGCCAGAAGCGGAACTTGGGACTGCGCTACAGCTGGAACAAAATTAAAACCAAATGGCTCATCTGGATTTGAAGGAAACTTAGCCGGCTACCGCGATCCCGATGGGTCGTTCTTCGGTCGCGGCACGCGCGCCGTCTTTTGGTCATCTCTGGAGAGTGGTTCTAATGCGTGGCTACGCTACCTGCATTCAAGTTACTCTACTGTCATCCGGGGTGCGTATGGTCAGCTGCACGGGTTTTCTGTTCGTTGCATTAAGGACTGATTCGACTATTTGATTATTTTGACTATTTCTTTTCGCGAAAAATTTTTTAACAAGATAAATTATGGCCACATATAATCATTTGCCAGTATACAAAGTAAGTTATGATCTTTTGGTTGAATTATTTCGCTTTACCAAAGATTTTAACCGAGAATACAAATATACTCTTGGAGAAAGCATTCAAAAAGAAACAATAGCAATGATAACCAATATTTATCGGGCTAACAGCAGTTATTCCAAAACTGAAATTATTCAATCAGCAAGAGAAAATGTGGAAGTGATTCGTTTGTTTTTAAGATTACTTCAAGATTTAAAACAGGTAAGTCTTGAAAAATTCGTTTTTCTTAATGAAAAGATTGAATCGGTTTCTAAACAGCTTACTGCTTGGCAAGGGTCGGTTAGAAACTAAAAATAAAAATAAAAAGTTTTAGAACTGGCCTGAATTGTCTTTTGTTATGGCAAAGACAAGCGCGCCATTATCAGTCCAATAATCTTCTCACTTTATTGTGAGGTATTTAATTTTTGTTTTTCGTCCAAGAAGAACAAAAAGAATAAGCTCTGTTGATTCTATGAAATTTATTTCGCAATTATTCAACAGGGCAAAGTGATTATTAAAGCGCTAGCCGGCTACCGCAATACCGAATGGTTTGTTGGGGATATAATAGTTCTGGCCAACTCGGAGACGGTTCCTATAGTAACAAACTTACCCCTGTTCAAGTTTTTGGTTTAGGATCTGGAACTGTTAAAGAAATTACTGCTGGATATCAACACACCTGCGCGTTAAAAACTAATGGCTCTATGGTTTGTTGGGGATATAATTATCATAGCCAACTCGGAGACGGTTCCACGAGTGACAAACTTACTCCTGTTCAAGTTTTTGGTTTAGAATAATTAGTTCTTAATAGACAAGCTCTTGTTTTTTCGCCTCTGACGCATTGCTGAAATGCACGTTGGAATCCTCCGCCGAATCGGCGGGGAGATTCCAGCGAGACCAGAGAAATATTGCGATGTTATTTTAAAACCGTAAACCTGGGTTTACAGTTTTTAGTTTACAATTTTAAAGATTTTATGTTATAATAAAATCAGTTTTTAATTTTTAATATTTTTATAAAAGTTTATAAACTTTACCCCATTAGATAACTTGTTGTATCTAACGGGGTTTATAAACTTTTAACTATTTTATGTTTGACAATTTAAACCAAAAACAAAAAAATCAAGTTATTATTATGTGTATTATAATAATAATAACTATTGTTTCATTAACAGTTTGGCTGTCTGTAACCAAAGTTTCAGATAAAATTATTAAGCCAATTACTACTCAGGAAAAGCAAACTTTGGATTTAGAAACAAGCGATGCGAATACTAATGACAGCGCGCAAGTAGAAGAAAATAATCCTCCTGTTATTACAGACATTCCTGATCAAAAAGAAAATAATCCTCCTGTTATTGCAGACATTCCTGATCAAAAAGTAGAAGCAGGTAAGCCATTTAGTTACCAAGCGCAAGTCTCTGATCCTGATAGTACTACCCTTATTTATTCTATAATGGGCAATCCAGAAGGGATTATTATGAATACTTCTACTGGAGTAATTTCAGGCGCGTCTAAATTGCCTGGAATTTTTAAGATTGTCGTTGGAGTTATTGATGAACAAAAACACTTTGTTCATAAGAATTTTAATTTAATTGTTGAATAATTCCAGCGCTTGAACGCATTAAAAAGACATCCGATGTCCGTACTTCTGACCGATAAGGCCAAAGCAAGTAGAAATAAAGAATATTATGAAAGTATGCTAATAACAACAGCATACTTTTAGTAAAAGTTTATTGTTGTAAAACTTATGAATATAGAAGAACTAAAAAAAATAATTATAGACCAACAAATTTAACAGTAAAAATAATCGTTATTATTTAAAGGATTATTTTTTGCAATTTTGGTTTAGGTATGTTTATAAAAATTACACCAAAATAGAAATAGGCGCTGTTAAATCTATTTTAAGCGATTTTTATAGTTCATTTAAATCGCACCAAGGATTTATTTTTGAAGAATTAGTAAGAAAAATGTTGTTAAAAAAAATATTAGAAAACAACATATTAAAATGCGCTCCGCGTTCTATTGTTAATTATTGGGACAAACATAATGAGTTTGATATTTATTCAGAAGATAAAGATTATTTGTTGATAGGCGAAATTAAGTTGAATAACAAGGCGATAAACGCGAAATTAATTAAAAAAATTAATGATTTTAGCAAATTTAAACAAAAAAATATTATAAAAATAGTTATTACTTTTAATCCAATTAACAGTCAGCCAATAATTAATTTACTAAAGCAAAATAATTTTCACTTTTTTAG
>JAHJJO010000067.1 GCA_018822835.1 Patescibacteria group bacterium | reverse complement strand
TTAATATTACTATTTTGTTGCTTTACTTTTTATAAAACAGCTAATGCTGATGTTGAAATTAATTATCAGGCAAAACTAACTGATTCAGAAGGTAGTGTAGTTGAAGATGGAAGTTATCATATGAAATTTAAAATTTGGGGAACTCAAAATGTTGATAATATTTTATGGTCGGAAATATTAACAGGAAGCAATCGCGTTAAAATAGAAAATGGTATTTTTCAAGTTAAATTAGGGCAAATAAACCCTATTAATTTTAATTTTGACGATGATAATTATTATTTAAGCATTGTTGTTGGAGGAAAAGAAGAACAGCCAAATTGGGATTTGGGAATTAGCTTAATTAAAAAAATAAAATTAGCTGATTTAAAATTTAAAATGCAGACTTTAGGTATGGATATTTTTGAAAAAATAAGCGATATTAATCAAAATGCTGAAATAGAAAAAAACAAAACTATTGAAGAACAAAATGAAAATAAGCCGATGACACAAGAAGATTTAATGGGTGGAATTGAAGGTCCATGGATTTTTCAAGGAAATGCTTTAACTGATTCTTTAATGCAGGCTTTGAGCGCTCCTGAAAATTCTTTAGATTTTTTTGATTCAAATGGAGATATTTCTTTAACAACCGCACCTGATAAAAATTTTAAAATTATTTTAGGATCTGCTTCAAGCTCTGTAAATATTTTAACAGGAAATTTAAAAATCGGCTCAAAAGATACAGAAGTTTTACCTGGCTTTGAATTAAAAGGAGAAAGCATATTCGTGAGCGGGAATTTAGGCGTTGCTGGAAAAACTTATTTAGGCGGTGAATTATTTTTACATGGGCAAAATATCGCGACAAAAATGAATATTGTTGATTCAGAAGTTGAAACAGGATATGTGGTAGTTTCATTTGATGATAATGATTTAAATAAAAATTCAACAACAACGCAAGCGAAAATTTCATATAAGCCAAATGATACAAATATTTTAGGAGTTATTTCAGAAAATTCTGGCATCCTATTGAATCACAGTGAAGATAATAGTAGGCCAGTTGTTTTAAGCGGAGTGGTAAAAATTAAAGTTAGCAATGAAAATGGAATAATTCAAACTGGAGATTTATTAACCACTTCTTCTGACAAAGGATATGCCATGAAAGCCATATTGCCTGGTGTCGGCATTGTCGCAAAAGCTTTGGAAAATTTTGAACAAGAACAAGGAATAATTAATGCAGTATTGCAATTAGGAACTTATTATACAACTGTAGATCAAATTTTAACAGTTGCTAAAAAAGGAGGAAATTTTACAACTATTTCATCAGCCATTAATTCCATTCAGGACGCTTCGCCGGAATTGCCATATTTAATAAAAGTGGCGCCTGGAATTTATGAAGAAAATATTATTATGAAAGAATATGTTGATATTGTCGGAGCAGGGCCTTCTTTAGTTAAAATAACAAGCGTAGAATTGCCATTAATAAAAATGGCGTCAAATTCAAGGTTGGAAAATGTTACTGCTCAATTATCAATTGCCCCGGTAAAAGATAGCGGTGCAAGCAATGATCAATTATCAATTAACAAAGATTTAACTGGGATTGTAGAAATTGATGAAGGGATTGAAAATATTGAAATTAATTTGGTGAAAATACTGGCAGAGGAATCAGGAATTAGGAATGAGGAATTAGAAGAAGAATTCATAATTCATGATTCATTATTCATAATTCCAATCTACGGTATTCTTGTGAAAGCGTCTTCTTCTGTTGAAATATATAATGTGGATATTCAGAATGTGGATGTTGGCGTGGCTAAAATTGGCGCTGGAACAGTAGAAATAAAATATTCTACAATCAAAGCTAATAAAAGCGACATTCAAACAATTATCAATTATCAATTATCAATTACGAATGATGAAGAAATTAAGAATGAAGAAGTGGAAGACGATGAAGTAAAAAATTGTAAATTGTCAATTGGTAATTGCAAATTGACAATTGAGAGTTCTTACAATTTTTTACTTGGGGCTGGTTATAATTTTAACATTGCTACTGGAACAGCAATATCTTCTTTTGCTGATAAATATGAAACCATTAATAAACAAGGGGTTTTTACTGTTTTGGATTATGTAAAAAATAGCGAAGACTCAGCAATAACAATTAAACAGGAAGGAAAGGGAAATATTTTAAATTTGCAAAACATTGACTCAGATGTATTTACTGTTGATTCTTTGGGAGTAATAAAAATTAATTCGCAAAATGCAACCGGGACAAGTTTTAATCTTTTTGCTCAAAGCGATGATATTGGTATGCAAATTAGTCAACAGGGGTCAGGATCAGCAGCTCGTTTTGTAGGAGAAGTTATTATTAGTCCAAAGCAGGATGAAGAAACAGCGCGTTTAACTTTTGATAGCAATTCTGTTATTTCCAGCCAAGGCAATACAATGTCAATCGGAGATGCTGGAGACACAGTAAATTTAAATGTCCAAGATGTTAAGTACGAATTTTCAGAAAAAGTTAGAAGAAATACTATATTTTTATTTGTTGACAAGCCAAGGCAAAATCAGTATTTATTAGGAAACAAAGATAATTCATGGCAGCCAGAAGAAGATATTATTCTTTTAAAATTAAAACTTCAATATAGCGTTGCTGATACTCAAATCAGCAGCTCTGACAATACTGTTGTTGATCCTGCCAGCAATAATGCTTTGCGAGTTGTTTTGCATGATAATACTGAGTATCCTATTATTGACACTGAATTGATTTTTCAATACAACCCAGGTTATTATCAAATTATAACTGATATTTCTAATGAAGAAAATGCTGTCCAAATTTCTTCTGATCAAGGCATTTATTTAGAAATAACCCATGCTCAAGGAGTTGAACAATTAAGCATTGAAATTGAGTATCTATACCAATAAAAAATTTTCAATTTTCAATTTTCAATTTTCAAACAATTTTCAATGATTCAATTTTTAAACAGAAATAATTTTTATTAAATCGAATAAAAAAAATTTGTAAATTGAAACTTGAATATTTATTGATAATTGATAATTGATAATTGATAATTGATAATTGATAATTGAAACATGTTTACTTCTAAACAAATAAAAGGAATTATTAATAAACTTGAAATTTTGCCCGAAAAAGAATTTAATAGTTTAATTAAGGAAGCAAAAAATCATGGCAAAAGCATTGAAAATTATTTGATAGAAAAAAAAATTATTTCTTCCGCTTCTTTATACGAAAGTGCTGCTGAATATTTTAATATCCCTTTTATTAATCTTAAAAATCAGATAATTCGCAAAGACATATTATTTAATATTCCAGAGCCAATCGCTTTTACTCATCAATTAATTGCTTTTGACAAAGATAATTCCATAATTAAAATTGCAACATTAACTCCTGATAATTTGGATATTTTTGAATTTATTAATAAAACAACCGGCTTAGAGCCAAAGATTTTTTTAACAACCCCTGACAGCATTAAAGAAGCGCTTCAACAATATCATAAGAGTTTAAAAGCTGAATTTAATAATTTACAGCAGCAAGATGATGGAAATAAAGAAGACCTGCAAAAAATTGCTGAGGATATGCCAATAATTAGAGTGGTTAATACTTTACTTGAATACGCAATTTATCAGGAAGCAAGCGATATTCATATTGAGCCAAATGAAAAAAATATTGTTGTGCGTTATCGTATTGATGGAATTCTTCACAATGTCATGGAACTTCCAAAAACAGCCCAGTCAGGGATTATAGCCAGAATAAAAATTTTATCCAATCTTAAAATTGACGAGCATCGCATGCCTCAAGACGGTCGTTTTAAAATTTGTAATAAAGAATATAAAATTTCTTTTAGAGTGTCTATTATTCCAACTATTAATGGCGAGAAAATTGTTATGCGTCTTCTTAATGAAAAAGCGCAAATTTTAACGCTTGAACAATTAGGATTGCAGCCAAAAAGTTTTGAAGCAATCCAAAGAAATATTAAAAAACCTAATGGCATGATACTTGTTACAGGGCCGACTGGTTCAGGTAAAACAACCACTTTATATACTATTCTTAATATTCTTAATACACCGCAAATAAATATTTGCACTGTTGAAGATCCAATTGAATATAGTGTTCCAGGAATTAATCAATCACAGATTAGCGCAAAAATTGGATTTACATTTGCTACGGGTTTACGAGCGTTATTGCGCCAGGATCCTGACATAATTATGGTTGGTGAAATTCGCGATAACGAAACAGCTGAAATTGCGGTTCATGCGGCAATGACAGGCCATTTAGTTCTTTCAACTTTACATACAAACGATGCGATTGGCACACTAGCCAGAATAAATAGAATGGGCGTGTCTTCATTTTTAATAGCTGACACCACAAATGTTATTATTGCCCAACGTTTAGTTAGAAAAATTTGTTCTAATTGCATTCAAAGTTACAATTTGGACCAACATGGCATTCAAGAATTAAAAAAACAATTTAATGTTAATGAATTATTAGACACATTAGAAAAAGAAAAAATTATTAGTAATTCTGCTACAGGATTTGAATCTTTGCTTTTCTATCGCGGAAAAGGATGTAAAAAATGTGATAATAGCGGATATAAAGGTCGCATTGGAATTTATGAAGTTTTAGAAATTACAGAAGAAATATCAGAAGCTATTTTGCAAACAATAGATTTAAATAAGATTCAAAAATTAGCCAAAAAACAAAATTTAGCAACTATGATAGAAGACGGATTTATTAAGGCCAAAAATGGCATTACAACAATTGAAGAAATAATTAGAGTAGCAAAGGAATAATTGTTAATTGTTAATTGCTAATTGTTAATTGTTAATTGACTATGCGTATAGATTTACAACTTCATTCAACCTACTCTGATGGTTATTTAACTCCAACTGAATTAGTTCAATTTATTTCTAAACAAGGAGTTAAAATCGCGGCTTTAACTGATCATAATACAGTAGGCGGGTTAGATGAATTTAAAAAAACTTGCTGTCAATATAATATCAAGCCAATTATAGGACTTGAGCTTTATGTTAAATTTAAAAACCATAAATTTAATTTGCTTTGGTATAATTTTGATGATATAAATTCAGAACTTCATAAAATCTTGCGAAACAGTCAAATCAGAAAAAAAGGCAGGGCAAGAAAAATTTTAGAAAAACTGTTAGAACAAGGATTTAAAATTGATATTAATAAAATTTTAGATAAATATACTCATTATCTTCCAATTAATCATTTAACTGACGATTTTTGGATGAATAATAAAATAAGAATAAGAAAAGAATTAGAAAATAAAAATCCACGTGAAAATGATATTATTAATGAATATTTTTGCAATAAAGATATTGGAATTTTAAGAGAGAGTTATATTAGCATGGAAAGAATAATAAAATTAAGAAAAAAAATAGGCGGGCAATTGATTTTGTGCCACCCTGCTAAATATAGCTATATTAGAAAAGAATTTTGGGAAACATTAAAAAAAATAGGTCTTGATGGTATTGAAATTTTATCCCCGCATCACTCAATTAATGCTATTATGTATATACAATATTTAGCTCGGGAATTTGATTTTATAACAACAGGAAGTTCTGATTTTCATCGCCATGAAGGCAATAATTATACAATTCAAAACTCATGGCAGTATTTTAAAATAGATTCAAAATATTTGAGAAAAATTGGGAAAATAACAGCATAATCCGAATGCTACAAACAAATTATAATTCGAATATTACAAATGAATATTCGAATACTACGAATTCGAATTAATTTGTAGTATTTGGATTCACCCTGTTAAATAATTTTGTTCGATGTGCGGCGAACAAAATTTCTGCCCTGCAGGATTTAACAGGGTAAATTCGTAGATTTGGATTATATTTTTGTAGTATTTGGATATTATTTGTAATATTCGGATTATATTTTTCATGGAAAAAACATTTAAATTTATATTTGTAATAGCAGTTCTAGTTTTTTGTTTTGTAATTATTGGATTTTTTTTATTGGGCTTAAAACTTTTATTACTATTTGTTTCAGAAATAAATGTAATGGGGCTAACAATTTACTAAATATCTTTGTTTCTTTTTATGCCTAATCCCTAATCAACCAATTAACTAACATTATGTTAAAACTGCAATACATTAGAATATATTTAATAATAATTATAGCCATTAATTTATTTATGTGGCTGGTAGCATATTCTATTTATGTCAATATTAATCATAATTTAGCAAACAACAATTTAGTTGTACTGCATTATAATGTTGATTTTGGGATTGATTTGATCGGTAATATTAAAAAAATGTTTATTATTCCATCGCTAAGTTTAGTAATTGCATTTGTTAATATTGCTTTAACTTTCTTATTTACACAATATAAACATTTCAAATTAATTGCGCATTCGCTTTTAGGATCTTGTATAATAATCAGCCTATTTTTATCTCTTGCTTTAACGTCAATTTATTTAGTTAATTGATTTTTATTCAGCATAATATTTCGTCTATTTTATTAAACTTTAAAACTTTATAAAGTTTGAGGATTTTTTTTGTGATAGGTCTAATACAAGTTTTTTATATAAATTGCTGTATTGTAATACACGAATTTATACAAAAAACTTGTATTTTGATTTATTATTTGTTATTGTTAGACCTGTCGCGTAATTAGTCTTACTACAATTTCCATATTTTGGCATAATTTTCCCTAAATTTTTTCACCTATGCTTAGGCACTTGCCCTGTTAAATTCGCTTTGCGACTATTTAACAGGGTGAACTCCAAAAATTTATAAAAAATTCTGCTCATCCCGCTCCAGTTTCTTAAACTGGGGCGGGACGTTACAAAACTAATTACGCGACAGGTCTATTGCAATATGCATATTTCACGATTTGTTAAAAATAATATTTTAAAAAAACTGCAGCCAAATAAAGTTGTGGTTCTTTATGGTCCTCGTCAAGTTGGCAAAACAACACTTACTAAAAAAATATTAAAAGATATTAAAGAAAAATATTTATTTTTAAATGGGGAAAATCAAAGCGCGCAAAAGTGGCTGTCCAGTCAAGAGGTTGATATTTTAAAACAGTATATCGGAGATTATAAATTTTTAGTTATTGATGAAGCTCAAAAAATAGATCGTATTGGTATAAATTTAAAATTAATAGTGGATCATTTTGACGGAATAAAAATTTTAGCAACAGGATCATCATCTTTTGAACTGGCTAATCAAATCGGAGAACCTCTTGTCGGCCGCAAGTGGCAATTTACGCTTTATCCAATAGCACAATTAGAAATGCAAAAATATGAGAATCGTTTTGAAACAAATAATAATCTCAATTCAAGGTTAATTTATGGTTGTTATCCAGATGTGATAAACGGGAAATCAAACCAAGATAAAAGCGATATTTTAAATGAAATTATTGACAGTTATTTATACCGCGATCTTTTAGAATTTGATGAAATTAAAAAATCACAAAAAATTATTGATATTTTAAAACATTTAGCGTTTCAAATTGGTCAGGAAGTATCTTTGCAGGAATTAGCAAGCGCTATTAATTTAAATTTACGCACAGTTGAAAAATATCTTGATCTTTTAGAAAAAACTTTTGTGATTAAAAGAGTTTATGGATTTTCAAGAAATTTACGCAAAGAAATTACTAAAATGTCTAGATTTTATTTTTTTGACAATGGAATCAGAAATGCAATTATAAAAAATTTTAATTCACTTGATTTAAGAAACGACATTGGACAATTATGGGAAAATTACCTATTTATGGAGCGGTTAAAAAGAAATGAATACAAAAATATTCATTCTAATATTTATTTTTGGCGGACATATGATCAGAAAGAAATTGATTTAATAGAAGAGCGCGAAGGCAAATTATTTGGTTATGAATTTAAGTATAGTCCAAATAAAAAAGTTAAACCCCCAAAAGATTGGATAGAAGCTTATGACAATGCGGAGTTTGAGGTTGTTAATAATAAAAATTATTTGAATTTTATTTTATAAAATTGCATAAAAAAAGAACTTAAATTAAAAAAATACATCGCAGAAGGAATTAAGACATTATAGCAAATATTTTATTTAATTAAAAACTATGAAACAAACAAACAAACGAGAATTGACAGATGTTTTGGCGTGTTCACAAAAAGTGTACAAGCCATCAAAAAAATTAATTAAACAGGCGAATGTTCAGGATTATGAAAAAACCTTGAAAAGCGCTACTAAAAATCCTGAAAAGTTTTGGGAAGAAGCCGCGCGAGAATTAAAATGGTTTAAGCCATGGGACAAAATTCTTGATAAAAGCAAAAAACCATTTTTTAAATGGTTTACTGGAGCAAAAATTAATTTAGCTTATAATGCTTTAGATCGGCACATTGAAACTGAAACAAAAGATAAAATCGCAATTTTGTGGGAAGATGAGACCGGCAGAACAAGAGAATATACTTATTTGCAGCTTTATTATGAAGTGAATAAACTGGTCAATGCTTTGCGCGACGCAGGAATTAAGAAAGGTGATAGAGTGGCAATTTATATGCCAAACATTCCTGAAACAGCCATGGCAATGCTTGCGTGCTTGAAAATAGGCGCAATGCATTCTGTTGTTTATGCTGGTTATTCAGCAGGAGCTTTGGCGGAAAGAATTAAAGATGCTAGAGCAAAAATTTTATTTACAGCTGACGGGAGTTTTCGCAGAGGCAAAATAATTGATTTAAAAACCATAGTTGACAATGCTGTTAAAAAATGTAAAAGCATTAAAAAAGTTGTTGTTGTGAAAAATAATAAACAGGCGATTAAATTCAATAAAAAACGCGATGTTTGGTATCATGACTTTGTTAAAGGCAAATCAACAGAAGCTAAATGCGCGAAAATGAATTCTGAAGATCCGGCCTTTGTTTTATATACTTCTGGCACAACGTCAAAACCAAAAGGCGTAGTTCATGTTCATGGCGGTTATGCTGTCGGAGTTTTGCGGACTATAAAATGGGTATTTGATCTGCATGGAGATGAAATATTTTGGTGCACTGCTGATCCAGGCTGGATTACAGGGCATAGTTATATAATTTATGGGCCATTATTAGCTGGTGTCACAACATTGATGTACGAAGGCGTGCCTGACATGCCAAAGCCAGACAAAATTTGGAAAATTATTGAAAAATATAAAGTTAATGTTTTATACACAGCGCCAACATTAATTAGAGCAATGATGAGGTATGGAAAAGAATGGCCGCAAAAACATAAAATGCCAAGTTTAAAAATTTTAGGTTCAGTAGGGGAGCCGATCAATCCTGAAGCATGGGAGTGGTATTATAAATATGTCGGCAAAAGTCGTTGTCCGATTATGGATACATGGTGGCAGACAGAAACAGGAATGAATATGATTACGCCATTGCCTTGCGCGCCATTAAAAGCTGGGAGCGCATGCAAGCCATTTCCAGGAATTATTGCTGATGTAGTTGATAAAAACGGCAAACCCGTTCCTGTCGGCAAAGGCGGGTATTTAATAATCAAAAATCAATGGCCAAGCATGATCAGGACTATTTTTAATAATCCAAAAAGATACATTAAAACATACTGGAGCCAAATTAAAGGCGCGTATTTTGCGGGAGATGTAGCTTTTAAAGACAAAGACGGATATTTTTGGATACAGGGCAGGACTGATGATGTGTTAAAAATTGCTGGACATCGGATTGGAACAGCGGAAGTTGAAAGCGCTTTTGTAAAGCACAAAACTGTTGTTGAAGCGGGAGTTATCGGCGTTCCTGACGCAATTAAAGGCGAAGTAATAAAAGCGTTTATAATTTTGAAACAAAAAATTAAACCAACTGATTTATTAAAGCAAAAACTTAAAATGCATGTCCGACACACATTAGGTCCAATGGCGGTGATAAAAGATATTGCTTTTGTTGATAAATTGCCAAAAACCCGCAGCGGCAAAATTATGCGGCGCGTCTTAAAAGCCAAAGAGCTTGGTTTGCCAACTGGAGACACCAGCGCGTTGGTTTAAGTCGTATAACGTGGAACGCATAACGCATAACATGGCGTGTACAAACAAACAAAGAAAAATAAAAAATTTCAGAGAAGTCGGATCCCTGCGAGATGAATTATAAATTAATTCTGAGATGGTGGAAAGGCACAAACTTATCTACAGCATAAACTTGCAGGGAATCCGACTTCTGCGATTATTAGATTTTCACCCCGTTTAAAAATATTTAAAAAGAAAAAAACCTACAAGGACGCTATGCCTTCCTTGTAGGTTTAAATTGCGATAAAAACATTCAGCCCCTTAGGTGAGGCTAAGATTATGCTTGGCCCGTTGAACACACTTAATGGGCAGGGATTTTATGCCAACATTCAGGTTGCTCCTAAAATTTTTGGAGCAATAATCGACATAATTTCCCAATACTATTTAGTAGGATAAAACCAAACCCTTGCCCGCGCAACATTAATTGATGTTTCATCATTGATTTGCGGGCAAGGGGTTTTTTATAAAGATAATCTACAAAAAAATAAATTTGGGTGTTTTATAAAATTTTCAATTTTCAAACAATGCTATAAATTTTTTTAATGTTTTAAACAAAAATTGGAAATAGCTGTTTGTAAAATTAATTTCATTGAAAATTGTTTAGAAATTAAAAATTAGAAATTGAAAATTTTTAATCGGCGGTTTATAGATGTGATGTTTAAATGTTTATATGCTAAAATGTTTATATGTTTAAATGCTTATGACTAAATTTAGAATATGTTTATGGCTTGGTTTGGGAATTATCGTGGCATGGCTTTTTTATATGAAAATAGTGCCGAGTGGAAAAATTAGTTATGTTTATGATTTTAAAAAACCAAGCAGATTTATAAATAAACTTAGTCCTGAAGACAGGGTTGAACCCTCCTCCGCTTCATCCTTCGCTGAAGCTACGGATGGCAAGAAGGCTACGGAGGACAAGTTAAAATCTAATTATAGCCAAAAAATAATAGGAGATCCTATTTATTTTTCTTTGTTTACTCCAAGACGATTTAATAAAGCAAAATTAATTTTAAAATATAGGCAAAAACAAAATAATAATATTCCAATTATAGAAGCAGGCGTATTAGCTGACAAAACGATTTGGCGCTATGATTTACAGCCGATTGAAAATCAAATTATTGACAAACTTGCGTTAACTTGGAATGTAATAGAAGAAAATGGACTTATACTGCTTCAACGCGACAAAAAATACAATAGCATTGAAGAATTTTTAAAAGATATGCCTGATAAAAACGAGGTGGCTTTATATAATACATACGTGAATACACACGAAACAAACGAATTAAAAACGAATAAAACGGAAGTGGAAGCAGACAGAGGTTTAGCCTCTAAAATCCCCGAGGCTAAACCTCTGTCTGCTTCCGTTTCTGCCTCCCTTCGAGGTCCTTATCAATTTTATGCTTATGTAAAAAGTAGAAATTTAAATTTTGATTTTACGTTTATTGATCTTAATGAAAATAAAGACAAAGATCCAATTGAATTGCGGTTGTATTATGACAATAAATTAGTCAATAAAAAATATTTAGATGATGATATAAAAAATGAAATAAGCGAAGAAAAAAAAATAAATTTTCAAACCGCTGATTTGCAAAATGGAATTTACAAAATTGAATTATATG
The DNA here is from genome assembly GCA_018822835.1 of Patescibacteria group bacterium. Lineage (GTDB taxonomy): Bacteria > Patescibacteriota > Patescibacteriia > Patescibacteriales > JAHJJO01 > JAHJJO01. Next base: position 2,126 of record JAHJJO010000067.1, on the reverse strand, counting down.
TAAATGATGATATAATTACAGAGCAAATTATTACAAAACAAGAAATATCTTTCATTCATAAAATTTGGCTGGCAGAACAAAAATTAGATGAAGATAATTTAATAATCTATACAGATAGCAATGAATTGCGCGTCGTAACAACGAATCCAGACTCTTTACAAACCATTAAAATAGATGGATTGGATTTAGAAATTAATAAAACATACAAACAATTTCATGCTTTAATAAATGGCAACGACCAAAATTCTGAAATAAAACTTCAAAAATCAGATATTATTCTTGCTGGAAATGGCGTTTTTAGTTTTAACAAAGATAGTTTGATTAATCCTGTGTTTAAAAAAGTCGACGCTAATTTAAAAATTGATGCTGAGAATAATAAAATAAATTATATTTTGGCAAAATATAACGCGCCAACAGAACATAATGGCTGGAAAACATCTTTTGCTGAATTTGATTTAACAAAAGCGTATCAAGAAAATGGAAAATATAATTTTTTAATTTCTATTCCCGGCCTGCGCGCTGATGATGACATTGATGATTGGGTTGAAATTGATGAGATTAAAGTGGAATTAGAAGGCAAAACATTGCAAAATAAAATTTTAGATTTATTTACGAAACTCATAAAATTACTATCATTGTGAGAACATAATAACAATTGTTTTAAACAGTAATTCAGTCCAATAGTGTTGTCATTGCGAGCGAAGCGAAGCAATCTCGTTTAAGTTGCAATAAAGACGAGATTGCTTCGTCGTCGTTTCGCTTCGCTCAACTCCTCCTCGCAATGACACTATTTTTTTATGAACAATAAAATACAAACAGTTTATGCTTGTTCGCAATGCGGGGCGCAATCTTTAAAATGGAGCGGTCGTTGTTTGGAATGCGGAGCTTGGGCGAGTTTGCAAACACAAACTATTGATCACAAAGATAATTTACAAAAAATTTCTTCAGTAGAACCCGCGAAAATTATTGATTTAACTAAAATAGAACAACAAAATTTAACAAGAATTAAAACAAACATTAATGAAATAGATCGCGTTTTTGGTGGAGGTATTGTTCCTGGATCTCTTATTTTATTAAGCGGGGAACCTGGAATCGGCAAATCAACAATTGTCGCGCAAGTCGCTAATGCAATTAGCAATGAAAATTGTCAAATAATCTATGCGAGCGGCGAAGAATCAGCAGCCCAAATTAAAGCAAGACTAGAAAGATTAAAATATAACATAAATAACATAAAATTCGTCAGCGAAACTAATGTTGAAAAAATATTATCCGCTGTTATCAAAGTAAAGCCAACATTAGTTATTATTGATTCAATCCAAACTGTTTATTCCAACGACATACCTTCTGAAACTGGAAGCATAAATCAAATTAGGTCATGCGCTGTTAAATTTTTAGAAATTGCAAAAGAGCATAATATATCAATAATTTTAATCGGGCATATAACCAAAGACGGGCAAGTGGCCGGACCGAAATCATTAGAGCATATTGTTGATACTGTAATTTATTTAGAAAGCGAAACAACTCATAATTATAGAATCTTGCGCGCGACAAAAAATCGTTTTGGTTCAATTAATGAGTTAGGAATTTTTGAAATGACAGGTTTGGGATTTAAAGAAATAAAAAATCCATCCGCTGTTTTTATAGAAACAAATAAACAAAAAATAACAGGCTCTGTTATCAGCTGTTTTATAGAAGGCACAAGACTATTTTTAGTTGAAATCCAAGCATTAGTAACAAAAACAATTTTTGGCTATCCGCAAAGAAAAGTGTCTGGTTTTGATTTGGGAAGACTCCAAGTTTTATGCGCTGTTTTAACTAAAAGAGCAAAAATTTATGGTACAAATAATACTTCAGAGCGCAAAGCAAATATAAATTTGACAAATCAAGATGTTATTTTAAATGTTGTTGGAGGATTAAAAATAAGTGATCCATCCTTGGATTTGGCTGTTTGTTTAGCAATTATTTCTTCGTTATTAAATCAATGCATTGACAGGCGAACCATTGTTTTTGGCGAAGTCGGTTTGGGCGGTGAAATTCGCAATGTTGTCAAATTGGAACAAAGAATTGCTGAAGCTGAAAAATTGGGCTTTACTCAAGTAATTACCAATGATTGCGATATCAAAACA
>JAHJJO010000005.1 GCA_018822835.1 Patescibacteria group bacterium | reverse complement strand
TTTAATCAGTGGTTCAGACAATTTCTTCACAAAATCACTTCTTCATCTTCATTTAAAGATTGCTCGCCCTTGTTAAATACTTGATTAACAGGGTTTTTTGCGTTTCTAAATTTAATTGGTTCTTTTGTTATAGCCTCTGCAAGCGATAGTGCATTTTGTTTATTGATAATCGGTTTATTTGATGCTTGATTTGTTTGTTGTTGTTTTTGTTGCGTTGTTAATTCTTGTTTTTTGATTTGTTTTCTTTGTTCAAACTCTTCTTGCTTTTGTTTTTTTAATTTATATAAACATTCTTTACAGAATACTGGGCGAACGCCATCTGGTTGAAATGGAAGTTTTGTAGTATTGCCACAATGAGAGCATACTGCCTGAAATTTAAAGATTGTATTATTTTGATGATTATTTATTGGCTGTTGTTGATTCTTGCTGTTTTCTGATAATTGTTTACTGTTTGTTTCCAGTTTATTTATTATCTGCTGTCTGTTATCTGTTATCTGTTGTTTAATAGCTGTTTTCTGATTCCTAATTCCTAATTCCTGATTCCTAATCCCTGATCCCTGATCCCTGATCCCTGATTCACCCCCATGCCAGCGCATAATCTTATCTTCCACAACTTCTCTTTTTTTGCAATATTGCTCGCGCGTGAGTTTAATTACTTTGTCAATATTATTTGTTTTTTCATCTTCGCTCAAAGGCGCTAAACCCTGAGCTGAAAAAGGATCAGAAGCAATTCCGTCAATCATTAATTTTAAATAAAATTCATATTTTGGAAGATTTAAAATGTCCTCTTCAGTAAAAACAGGAGTAAATTCGGGTAATAATTCTTCTGCATCAGCCGCGCCAACGCGAAAAACAACTAATGTTCCAACATTACCGAACACAGCTGGCTTGACAACCTCTCCAAGCTGTTCAATATATTGATGCGCCATAATTAAATTCAAATGATATTTTCTAGCCTCGGATAAAATATTAACAAAAGCGTCTGTTGTAAAATTTTGAAATTCATCAATATACAAATAAAAATCTTTTCTTTGATCTTGAGGAATGTTAACTCGGCTCATAGCTGCTAATTGAATTTTAGTAATCATCATTGCTCCAAGTAATGCTGAATTATCTTCACCAATTCTACCCTTACTTAAATTCATAATTAATATTTTTTTCTCATCCATAATATTGCGCACATTAATTGATGAAGTCGTTTGACCGATAATATTGCGGATTAAAGCAGTAGATAAAAATTGTCCAACTTTATTTTGGATAGGCGAAACTGCTTCAGATGCAAATTTATCAGCATAGCCGGCAAATTCATTTACCCAAAATGATTTAACAACAGGATCTTGTATACTATCAATTATTTTTTTTCTAAACGGTTTGTCAGATAACATTCGGATTACTGCTAAAAGAGTTGCCCCAGGATAATCCAAGATAGCTAAAATAGTATTACGCAAAATATATTCAAGCCGCGGCCCCCAAGAGTCAGCCCATAATTTTTTAAATACTCCTATAAGCCCTGAAGCTACTAAATGGCGCGCATCAGCATCAACTTGTTCAACAATATTAAAAGCGATTGGATATTCCGCATCTGCTGGATTGAAATAAATGACATCATTAATTCGGTTAGTTGGAATATATTCAATAATCTTTTCAGCCAAATCTCCATGCGGATCAACAACAGCCACTCCTCGGCCAGCCCGAATATCTTCAATAATCATATTTTCCAAAATTGTTGACTTTCCCATTCCTGTTTTTCCAATCAAATACATGTGTCTGCGCCTGTCATCTGTTTTGATACCGAATTTTTGGAATTGATTTCGAAAAGTTGTTTGCGCAAATGTTGTAATGTCTTTATCCATAAGATTAGCTTTTTAGCTTGTAGCTTCTTAGCTTTTTAGTATTGAAATAATTTTATTTAACATTTTCATTATTTCCAATAGTAAATTATCAACTTTTGTGTAATCTAAATTTTTGCCAAATAATAATCTTTTAGAAATTTCTATTTGTGTTTCCAGTTCCGCTCCTGAACTACCTTGAATTACGAAATGCCCCTTTGTGTCATCCTCGCGCAAGCGGGGATCCAGATTAGTTCGTTAAATACTGGATCCCCGCTTGCGCGAGGATGACAATTTAGGCAGTATTTTATAATTTGAATGCATTTCGTAATTCAAGGTGAACTATAAGCAATAATTAAAAATTGACGATAATCTTTTCTGCTGCCACGCCTTCTTCCTTCGGCAATATTAGAAGGAATTGAAACTGAACAATGTCTCATCTGTGATGTTAATCCATATAATTCTGATTTTGGAAACTGTTTTGTTAATTCATAAATTGTCACAACCAAACTCATTGCTTTCTGCCAAACTATCAGATCTTTGTAAGAATAAATTGTTTCTGCCATAATTAGTTAGCTTCTTAGAATTAAATTCCCTAAAAAGCTAATAAGCTATTTAGCATGTGTTTCAAATATATCTTCACTAACAACTTTTTCACTAACAGGCAAATACATTGGTGGCTTGCCTTTTTTACCGGGAGTTTTTTGTATTAACGGCGCCTTAACAACATGTTCAACTGGAAAATGCCAAAGAGTGGCTAATTCTTCAATATTTAACAAGCCCTGATTTCTGCCTATTGCAGTGCTTCTATTTTTATACCCCTTTATAATATTATTTTTTCTTCTATTTAAACGATAATCTTTTAATAAATAAGCTGTTGAAGTAATTGTCATGTCCAAATCTGGTTTAAAATTATTTAAATCCAAATCTACAAATTGTTTCATAAATCCGACAAATCCATTAACAACTTTTGGCTTGTTCATAACATCTTTTTTTGCAAGATAGATAAAGCGAATTTTAGTTTCAAATCCCTGCTGGCTTATTTTTTCCTGTATTGCTTCAATTTGCTTTTTTTCTTTTGGCTTTAAATTCATCATTTTTAAAACATCGTCTTCTTCTTTTTCCTTGTCTTCAATATCTCCCCACATACTATAAACTGTCTCGCTGGCATCGCTAAGCCATTGAAGAAATATTTTTATAGCTTTATCTACAATATTATCATCAGCTATTTTTTCTTTTAAAATTTTGCTTATTTCTCTATCGCCTTGTTCAATCCACTTAAAATCTATTGGAGTAAGTAATAATTGAAACCAAAGTTGTTCTCCTTTGCGCAAACTACTGCATAAATCCATTAATGACGCCATAGTGTCTTTGTATTGCGTTTCGGTCTCTCCGATCAGATGTTCAAAATGTTTATATGTTTTTATCGGATACATTGGATTATTGGCTTGAATAAATTCAGATCCCCATATATCATATTCATCATCAGGAAATTTGTCAGGCATTCCTTCAGTATAATCATTAACTTCAGTAATTTCAGCATCAGGATACTGGGAATAAATTGCCGTTTCAACAAGATTTCTAAATTCTTCAGGAGAATGAATTAAAAATTGAGTATGGCCGTCAATACTCACAATTTCAAAACTAAAATCTAATTGAAATTCTCCTATCCAATATTTTTCAATTAAATTTTTATTGCCATGAGCTCCTCCAAAATAAGTAAACAAATTTTCAACCGCCTTCATTGTTTGTTCGTTGTTTCTTGGAATATCAATGGCTAATAAAATAAATTTTTGTGTTTTTCCCCATTTAGTCTGAATATAAAAAATCCACATCTGCAAAGCTCCCCATAAAAAAACAAAACAAACAGGAATCCATCCAAATAACAATAACAGCCGTTGCATTATTACATAAGACGGTTGATTAAAAAAAGCGTTTATTGAAGATAAGTCAATTATAATATCCATGGATTTAGGCAAATTTTTAATTTTCAATTTCTAAACAATTTTTAATGATTTAATTTTTAATTAAAATAAAAACCTGTTAAATTTAATCATTATCTTAAATTATAAAATGCCACTTTTCTGTCATTGCGAGGAGCTCTGTACTCAGAGCGACGCGGCAATCTCATTTAACGATTAAAACAGGGATTATAAAGAATGGCTTTAGTTCTAATGTTTTTTTTGTTTCTAATTTCACATTCCTACTGCTTACTGAGATTGCTTCGTCGTCCTGAGTACAGGACTCCTCGCAATGACAATGAAATTTGTTTGTATCTTTACCTTGGATTACGAAATGCATTCAAATTATAAAATACTGCCTAAATTGTCATCCTCGCGCAAGCGGGGATCCAGTATTTAACGAACTAATCTGGATCCCCGCTTGCGCGAGGATGACACAAAGGGGCATTTCGTAATTC
>JAHJJO010000066.1 GCA_018822835.1 Patescibacteria group bacterium | reverse complement strand
TGGTAGATGAGAGTGTTGTTGAAAGCGTTGTGTTCATATTTGTTGTGTTCATATTTTTAAATAAAATGTTATGATGATAATATCTTTATTTTAGCATAAAAGCGCGTAAGGTGAGTTATTAATTAATAAAAACTATGAAAGACAAAAACAATAAAACAACAAGGATTTTAGAGAAAAGCATCAAGAGTTTAAGAGAGAATTTAGATTCATTATCAATGGATAAATTTGTGGCCACAACCATTGAAGCCCTAATGGATATAGAAAGAGATGAGTATCTGGAAAAGGTCAGCGATCCCAAAGTCGATAAAGGTAATGGCTATTATTCCAGAGCCATGAAAACACTGTCGAGCAATTCTTTATTAGTCAGTATTCCTAGAACAAGAGTTGGTTTATTCTCTCCCGCCACTTTAGAATTATTAAAAATCAATAGAGAAAAAGTTGATGAAATAGCTTTGTCATTATACAAAAGAGGAATGACTTCGGAAGACATCAAATCTTTTCTAGATGAAGTGTTTGAGGAAGGAATGTCACCTTCCAAGATATCAAATTTAGCAGAAGTATTTAATAAATTTAGAGTAGCATGGCAAAATGCAAAACTTGAAAAACATTACAAAGTTGTTTTTGGTGATGTAATTTTTATAACAGTAAGAAGAGGCAACGAATATGCCAAAGAAGGAGTTTTTGTCGCTTATGGCGTAAGAGATGATAATCATCGAGAAATGCTTATTTTAGAGCTTAATCCGACCGAATCTGCATCTTTCTGGGGTGAATTATTAAAAGATTTAAAAGAAAAAAGAGGAGTGGAAAAAATAGATTTATTTGTGGCAGATGGACTCAGATATTTAGAAGATGAGGTTTTAAAAATTTATCCAAATATTGATTTTCAAAAATGTGTTGTTCATAAGATGAGAAATGTTTTAAATAAAACAGCTCCGAAAGATAAAGAAGAAATCGCGGAAGAATTAAAAAATGTTTTTGATAATTTTAGTGAAGATGCTACACTTAAAAAAGCTTTGAAAAAAGTTGATTCATTTTTAGAAAAATGGAAAGATAAATATCCAAATTTTAAAAATTATTTTAAAGAAGGAAATATTGAATATTATTTTACTTATGTTAAATTCTCTCCTAATGTTAGGCGAATGATTTACACAACAAATAGTATAGAGAACTTAAATAGACAAATCAGAAAAACCACGAAAAATAAATTGTCCTTTGAATCACCAGACAGATTACTCAATTATCTTTTTATGATTATTAAAGAATTGTGTTCCAGTCATTCGGGAAAGAGCCTTCATAATTCTGCACTTAGAATAATTGAAAAGTGCATCGAATAAAAATTTGAACAAAACATCGCCTAACACCGAGTATGTGGCTCAAAAAGTTTTGCTTTATTAGCCTTTTAAATCAGGAAATACAAAACTTTTTCAACCCAAATTCGCTTTTCTCTGTTGGGTGGTAAATCAAGCAATAGTGTGATAAAATAAATTCAAGCTAATTAACAAAATTAATCATTAAATCCGAAAAGCGAACTTCGCATACTCGGATACGTTGTGCGAAATCACTTTTTACTAATTAATGCTGTTAACTATGAAAAAAATAATTAAATACTCGTCTGTTGCAATTGTGTCGCTCATGATTCTGTTTGGCACTTTATCTATACCAAAAACTGTTTATAACAAAACAGACATGGAGGCTGTAAAGCTTGGTTATCCCATATCGTTCGTTACGCAAAATTTTACACGGTTAGACCCCCCATTTCCGTGGAAATACAGCTTTGGTTCACCTTGGGAAGATCCGTTCAAAATTTCATGGTTCAATTTTCTGTTATCGTATTTAATTATTTTTTTAGTGATGGGATTGGCTGCAACTGGAATAGAAAAGCTTTTCATAAAAATCCGCAAAAAGTGACATCGCACAACACCGAATATCTGGTTCCGCTTCGCTCCACCCAAATTGCTATCGCAACTTCAGATACTCGGATACGTTAGGCGAAATTTTATTCAGAAGTTTTTAAATTATGATAACCCCGATTCATCTTATATTTGACCTTGGTGCGTATTTGCTGGTAAATAAAATATATATTGTCGGTGCTAACAATGTTGATTTGCTACTTCTTTTCTCTGCCGAATTAATTGACC
>JAHJJO010000065.1 GCA_018822835.1 Patescibacteria group bacterium | reverse complement strand
TCCTCCGCCCAAGTCCCGCACTAATTTTATTGTGGTATTCGGATGGAGTCTGAAGTCAAACACGAATTTTATCTTTGTTAGATTAACTTTTAACAAAGAAAATTAGTGCGGGACTTCAGATATACGCGAACGTTAGCTGAAATAAAATTCTTTCTTTTTTCTTTTTTTAAATTCGCTTTTTTATAATAAGGAAAAATAAGTTTTTTTATCTATTTATAAGGGGTAATAAGGTGTTTTTTCTGCCCACAAAGGGGCAGTAAAAAACGATTTTTATTTTAAAAATAAACGATAATCGCTTGACAAAATGGGGGGGGGCTTGATAAGATAGGTTAAAGTTATCGTGGTGATAACTGATGGTCGTACATTAAAAACCAAAAGGAGGTGATGAAAATGTTGCTTATTCCGAAAGACGAGCACTATCGCAAAGTGCTTGGCAATCTTGAGTCAAAGGTTGCAATGACCCTCAAGTGCGGCGCTTGTGCATCCTGCACCGGCGGTGGCGGAGGCCAGGCATGCAAATGCACTGGCGTTGGCAGAGTCACCAAGAAGCCGTAGTAACCCGAGGGGGATGCGACCGAGTCGTATCCCCCTCAACTTATATCAAAGGAGAACTAAGATGAAAGATGCGCTGAGGTTTTCTGATTTTGTGCACTTTTTCGAAAGATGTGGGGTCACTGCAATTTTTCACGCCTTGTCGCGGGAAGTTGTCTTCGTGAACGAGGTTGATCTTGCAGACATCCGGAATCGTTTATCTCACGCATCTTTTGCTGATATTAACGATGAAAAGATGGACTGCTTGATTCAGAAGAAGCTTGTGGTGTCCGGCGATGCTGATGAGAAGGAAAATCTGGAAGTACTCCAGAAATCAATCCTTCAGCATCCGTGTATCGACACTCTATACTTGCTTTTGACGAATAGCTGTAATTTCGCCTGTACCTATTGTTTTTTCGAAGGATCATACAGTGGCCCAAAAGAAAAGATAATGAACATGACGAAAGAAATGGCTATCACCGCAGTAAGGCAGTTCGCAGGTTTTTTCAAAAAGGCCTGTGAGTACAGCGATTTCTATCCGTATGAGCCGAGCATCGTCTTTTACGGAGGGGAGCCTTTCATCAACGTCGACATATTTTTTGCCACCGTTGAAGAAGTGGCCGTGCTAAAAGAGTCAGGGATATTGCCAAAAAATTTGGTGATGAACATCAATACCAATGGCTCACTGATAACTCGAGAAATTGCCGTTTTCTGCGCAAAGCACAACATTGAAGTAGATGTTTCTCTGGACGGATACCAGTCCGTGCATGACGCTTGTCGCGTGTGGAGAGGCGGAAACAACAAAGGAACATTCGCTGACGTTATGCGAGGAGTAACAATCCTCAAGGAGGTCGGAGCAAAAACGTGTATCTCTTGTACGGTTAGTGAAAAAAATGTCGAAGAACTTCCGGCCATTTTCAATTGGTTTTTGGATGGTGCGGGAGTGAATAATATTGGGTTTAATCCTTTACTCAACAGTCATCAGTACAAGATCACCGATCCGAACTACCCCAGCAAAGTAGCGCAGGCGATGATTGAGTGTTTTAAGATCGCCCGTGAAAGAGGGATCTACGAAGCGCGAATGATGCGCAAAGTAAAAGCGTTCGTGGACGGAACGATTTATGACCGTGACTGTTGCGGATGTGGAAAGCAGGTCGTGATTCTCCCAAATGGGAAAATCGGAGTGTGTCATGCTTACAGTGGTACGGGAGAGTTTTTTGTCAGTCCGGATTCCGATTTTGATCCATTTGAGCATCTGTTTTGGAAGGAGTGGAGTAGGCGCTCTCCTCTCAATATGCCGAAGTGTTACGGCTGCGAAGCGTTGACCATCTGTGGAGGTGGTTGTCCTCACAATGCCGAAATGAACAAGGGCAGTATCTGGGAGATTGATGAAAGTTTCTGTGTTCACGCAAAAGAAACTTTAAACTGGTTGATTTGGGATCTGTACGAACAAACCAAATAAACCCTAAGGGGAATAACCAAATTTGCATTTGATTATTCCCTATTTTTTTTGTATACTTAAGCTATGATTAAATTGAATTTCGATTACAATCTTAAAAAAGATGCATGGAGCTGGGTGCTTATTGCGAAGGATAAAGATATGTGGGGATTAAATTGGCGTGACCAGATTGCTCAAATCCCCGATGAACTTTTAGAAAAAATTGAAAAGGTCAGTTTTTCTAGTGCTCAAAAAATAGTTGAGAATTATATCGCAAAAGATTCAAAAAAAGAATACAAAGATAATATAATGAATCTTGAAATGCAAGCCCTGGAAAAATCATGGAGAACAGTAGAAAAAAAATATTTTAAGATCCTTTCTGTTATTACGAAGCAACCAATTTTTACCGAAAAATTTAGTTGCTATTTTACCACAGGGTTAATGTGCCCGTATAATGAAAAGGAGGATTGGTTTATGGTTTCGATGTGGCACAGCACTCCTTTTTCAATCACGACAATTTGTCATGAAATAATGCATCTTCAATTTTTAAAGTATTACAAAAAGTACTTAAAAAAGAAAGGATTGAAAAATGACCAAATCGAGGATTTAAAAGAGGCGCTGACTTTTTTATTAAATGAAACGGAATTTGAGGATATTATTTTGTCTCAAGACAATGGTTATCCTGAACATCAGAAATTGCGTAAAAAACTAAAAAATATTTGGTCAAAAAATAAAAACTTTCAAAATTTAATAGATGAGGCGATTTGTAGTATTAAAAAGTAATATTTACATAGTCATTTTGATTTATAATAAGGAGTTTTTGATTTTGGGCATTCACTCCTTACCCCTCTGCCCAAAATCAAAAACGGAAAAAGAAATTTTAAAATTTTTTAAAACAATCCCATCAAATGAATAGAAATATACCAAAATATAACAAGGGACTTTGCACCAAATGTAAAACATGTATAAATATTTGCTTAGAAAATGCAATTAGTTTATCAAAAAATAAAATAAGTATTAATAAAAGTAAATGCATTGGTTGTGGCACCTGCGCATCGGTTTGCCCGACAAAAGCTTTAAAATAAAAATATGGAAATTGAAATAAGAGCTAAAATAAATAATATAAAAAATGTTGAGCAGTGCATTGTCGGGCTTGGCGCTAAATTAGTAAAACAAAAAAGGCAGACTGATAAATATTTTGGAGAAATTAATTTATTTAAAAAATTAGGATATTCTTTTTTAATGCGTGTGCGCAATGAGGGCGATAAGAAATTTTTAACCTACAAAGGTGCAGAGTCAAAAAAAGATGGAGTTTGGGAAGAATACGAATTTAAAATTGACAATGAAATAATGGCTGAAGCTATGCTTAAAGCCATGGGTTTAGAAAAAATAATTAAAGTTAACAAAAAAAGGATTGAGTATAAATTAGATGGTCTGACAATTTGCTTAGATGCCATAGAAGATCTGGGTTGTTTTGTTGAAATAGAATCGCAAGACGATAATGATATTGATAAAGATAAACTAAAAAAATTTATGGATAAACTCAATATCAAAGAAAACCAAATTT
>JAHJJO010000064.1 GCA_018822835.1 Patescibacteria group bacterium | reverse complement strand
GGAGACTAACCAAAAAGCCCTAACTCGCAACAATGCTAAAGCATTTAAGACCCGAGCTAAAGCTCGGTTGAAGTCATTAATTGTTAATTGCTAATTGCTAATTGTTAATTGCTAATTGCTAATTGTTAATTGTTAATTGTTAATTGTTAATTGTTAATTGTTAATTGACTGAGCTCCTGCTGAAATTTCCGCAATTTCTTGAGTAATACTTGCCTGACGCGCTTTGTTGTAAAATAAAGTCAATTCATCAACCATGTCATTTGCCGCGTCAGTTGCTTGGTGCATGGCAGTCATTCGCGCGCTGTGTTCAGAAGCGTTTGATTCAAGTAATGCTTGAAAAAGTTGAATTTCAATCAGCCGTGGAAGCATTGCGTCCAACACTTTTTCAGGACTTGGTTCATAAGTGAATAGATATTTATTTTTTTTGTCATGCAGATACTTCTCTTCTTTTTCTTTAATATATTTTTTTGTCGTGCCTACTTTTGCGCTTTGTCCAACAACACCTAAATGATCATCACGCGCGTTTAAATCAATTGGTAAAATTTGTTTTATTCTTGGCACTTGTTTAGATACGCTCGCAAAATCAGTATATGCAACTAATATTTTGTCATATTTATGTTTTAAAAAATCATCAATAATTAATTTTGCAATAGCTATTACTTCTTTTACCTCATAGGCAATATCCAATTTGGGAAATTCTGCAACAATCTTATAATTAAACCATGAATTCACAGCCAACCCCTTTTTGCCAACAATAATAAATTCTTCTGGAATTTTGGAAACTCGGTTTCCAATTTCTTTTCCCGTTTCTCCGCAATGCTTTAACACTGACTGATGCGCTTTATTAATAATCGCGGAATTAAATCCACCGCATAATCCTCTGTTTGATGTAAATAAAACAATTCCAATTTTTTTATCTTCTTTTCTGTTGCATAAAAGCGGGTGCAAATCTTTATTAGAATTAACAGAGCTAGCAATATTTAAAACAGTTGTCCAGCTTAAATTGGCATAGGTTCTTGTTTTTAAAACAGCTTCTATTGCTTTTTTCATTTTAGTGGCAGCAACCATCTCCATTGCTTTGGTAATTTTTTTAGTATTACTTATTGATTTTATTCTTCTTTTTATTTCTTTTATATTTGCCATAACATCGCATAACGCATAACGTGGAACGCATAACGTTATGCGTTATGCGTTCCACGTTATGCGATTTTTAACCCAGAGTACTCTCGTAATGTTTCTAATGTTGCCTGAACAGTTGAATTTTTTGTATTTAATAATTTTACATTTTTAAATCGTTCAGCTAATTTTGTTATTACCTCATCAGCCCATGAAGGGGTTAAAACTTTAACTCCCTCAAAATCTATTTCAATTAATTCATCTTCTTTTAAGTCTTTAATTAAATAAGCTGACATAGCTAAAAACGCCTCTCTTCCTGATGGTCGAGAAATTAACATTTCACCAAATTTTTTTAATTCAATACGCATAAATTTATTTTTTAATTTTAATCTCTACTAAGCATCCTTGAATATTTTGATCTATTTGTTTTATTGTCATTTCATTATTTAGTTTTGCCTCTGCATTGCCTGAAACAAAATTTAAGTTTGCTTTTATTATTTTAATATTATTTTTTACAAATTTTAATCCATTGCCCCTATTTTCAGGAGCCCTACCGGAAATTTTTTCAGTAAACGCTGTTTTTAACGCTTCAATGTCGGTTTTTAATTCTGGTTTTGCATTTTTTAATGTTTTTAAAACGCCTTGCCCTCTGTCAGCTAAAACTATTTCTAAACGTTGATTGTTTGTTTCATAGCCAAAAAATATGCCCATTATATCAGGCCAATTGCCTAAATTATGATCAAAGGAATTATTGCCAATTTCACCGGCTACTGCCGTAATAATATAAATATTTTCCTCGCTTCTTATTTTATTATTTAACAAAGTCAATCTCATGGAATTCAATCTTGCCTGAAAAATATCTCTTGTTTGGCAATAGTAACTGCTTTTAACATCTGTCTTGTCAGCGTCGTCAACTATCCATTGATATGCTAATTTTTTTATATTCATAAATTGTCCTGTCATAAATTGTCCTTGACCTTTTTTATTAAAATTGATATATTAAAAATATCACGATAAGAGGGCACACCCAAGGTTTCGTCCGAGGGTTACTCCCTCTTTTTTTATTTTTGTCTTTGTTTATCTAATTCTATTTTTTAATATAAAACTTCTTAATTTCATCAATATATTTTCTCGTCTCTTCTGCTGTAATTCCAAAATCTTTTAATAATTCGCTTCCTAAATCTTTCATGCTTAAATTAAATTGTTTAATTAAATTAATCTTTTTTTCTCTAATCCATCCTTTTAATTCTTTTTCTCTTGCCAGCGCTTGATTGACATATTGATATTCTTCAAAATAAACTAAATATTTCAATTTATATTTTTTTGTAAAATATGAACCTAGTTCATGTTTATGCTCAATTACTCTTCTGATAATATTATTCGTGAACCCAATATAAAAAGTGCTTCTCTGATAATTGCTCATAATATAAATATAAAAATGATATTCCCGTTTTTGGTAATTATTTGTCATTTTCTTCTTTTTGTTTTCTCCTCTTTATTGTCATCCTGCCAGTCTTTTTGTCATCCGTCTTTTTGTCATCCTGAGGAGCGGAGCTAACCTAAGTTTTGCGAAGCAAAATTTAGGTTAGCGGAGCGACGAAGGATCTATCTGCGGGTGTGTGGTTATTGCACCTATTTTCGCGTCATTAACCAACCTGCAAACCCCAGTTAGATAAAAAACATCTAACGGAGTAAATAGATCCTTCACTCAAAGAATTTAAACTTTTCGCTTTGCTCAAAATTTCAATTCTTTTCGTTCAGGATGACAAAACGACGAGATGACAAAAAAGACTTATTTTTTCCGTCACAGTCCCCGATTTTAGTCTGCCAACTTCGTTGACAGCATAAAATCGGGAGACTGTGACGAGGCCAAATTTTATTAAAAAATGATAATTTATATAAGTGATTACAATTGATAGGATTCTTTTTCTTTAATAAAAATTTCGTCTTGGTACGGATAATCACCTTCTCCATTTTCCCATTTTCTTATTGCCTCCCAATCGCTCTGTTGTATCTTATAACCTATTACCATTTTATTGTCATCAATTTCAACTTCAATGTATCCATGACCTTTCTTAGAGCGCGACAGAATGCCAGCTTCTTTCAATGAGGACGTATGTTTTAATTGATCTGTTATTCCGTCAGGATATCTAATTCCAATTTCAACTCCATCTACATTAATCACTTCCCCATTTGCGCGATCACCAACTGCTACATCACGAAATAATTTTTCTTTCTCTTTTTCAAATTTTGGCTTTTCAATATCCATAATTTTTTAATAATAATTTTTTTATAATTATTGTTATACGT
>JAHJJO010000063.1 GCA_018822835.1 Patescibacteria group bacterium | reverse complement strand
AAATTTTTTTGCTTGTTTTTGTTTCATAGGATTGAGATTATAATAATTAAATAAAACGATTACAAAAGTGTAATCAAATTATTATATCCTCAACCCCACGAAACTTCAAGTGGGGGGTATACTTTTATACCAAAGTTAGCAAAATCTAAAAATTATGTATAATCACAAAAAAATAGAAAAAAAATGGCAGGAGAAATGGGAAGATAATAAAATTTATCAAGTTGACTTAGATAAAGCTAAAAAGCCATTTTATAATTTAATGATGTTTCCGTATCCGTCTGCCGAAGGATTGCATGTTGGAAATATGTATGCTTTTGTGCATAGCGATGTTTATGGACGGTTTATGAAATTGCAAGGATACGATATGTTTGAGCCAATTGGTTTGGATGGTTTTGGTATTCATTCGGAAAATTACGCGATAAAAATTGGTGAGCATATTAAAGATGTTTCAAAACGAACTGAAAAGCATTTTTATGATCAGCTGCATAAAATTGGAAACGCTTATGATTGGAGCAGAAAAGTTGAAACTTATAATCCAAATTATTACAAATGGACTCAGTGGCTATTTTTGCAAATGTATAAAAAAAATTTGGCATATCGCAAGAAATCATCAGTAAATTGGTGCCCGAGCTGTAAAACGGTTTTGTCTGATGAACAAGTGGTGAAGTTAAAAGTTTGCCCTGTTAAATCCTGCAGAGCAAGAATTTTGTTAAAGACAAAATTATTTAACAGGGTGAATAAAGTTCATAAAGTTAAAAGTAATAAAGAAGAAGAGGTTAATGTTTGCGAGAGGTGTGATACGCCTGTGGAGAAGAAGCAGATGGAACAGTGGTTTTGGAAAATCACGGATTATGCGGAAAGATTGCTGAAAAATTTAAACTGGCTTGACTGGAGTGAAGAAGTTAAGACAATTCAGAAGAATTGGATTGGAAAAAGTGAAGGAGTCGTTATCCAATTTTCAATGAACATGAGTAAAGACATCCGATGTCCAAAAAATAAGAAGTTGAACTTCGAAGTTTCGAAGTTCAACTTCTTATTTTTTGGACATCGGATGTCTAAGGATATTTTAGAAGTTTTTACAACACGGCCAGACACTTTATTTGGTTGCACTTATATGGTTGTTTGTCCGGAACACAAATC
The DNA here is from genome assembly GCA_018822835.1 of Patescibacteria group bacterium. Taxonomy (GTDB): domain Bacteria; phylum Patescibacteriota; class Patescibacteriia; order Patescibacteriales; family JAHJJO01; genus JAHJJO01. Next base: position 5,794 of record JAHJJO010000063.1, on the reverse strand, counting down.
AATTATCAATTATCAATTATCAATTACGAATTATGCGGAGGTGTGTAAATATATTGAACAGGCAAAAAAGAAGAGCGAATTAGATCGGACGGATTTGAATAAAGATAAAACAGGGGTTGAGTTAAAGGGTGTTAAGGCCATAAACCCTGTAAACAATGAAGAAATTCCAATTTTTGTGGCTGATTATGTTTTGCCTGATTATGGCACAGGCGCGATTATGGCTGTTCCAGCGCATGATGAACGGGATTTTGAATTTGCGAAAAAATATAGGTTAAAAATCAAAGAAGTTGTCGCTCCATTTTTAAGAGATAACCCAAGGAAAGATAAAGAAACAGAAAAAAGAGATGTTGTCACAGTAATTGTAAAAAATCCACAAAATAATACTTTTTTATGTTTAAACTGGAATACTACGGAATGGCAATCTTTTCCTACTGGAGGTATAGAGAAAGACGATTTAAATTTAATTACAGTGGCTAAGCGCGAAGTAGAAGAGGAAACAGGATATAAAAATATTAAATTTATTAAGCAGATTGGCAATTCTATATATGCTGAATTTTATAGACCACATAAAGATTCTAATGTCTATGCGCATTTTAAATATTTATTATTTGAATTAGAAAACGAAGAAAGAGCTGAAATTTCTCAAAAGGAAAAAAGTCAACATAAAGCTGTTTGGGTAGAAGAAAAGAAAGTGAACTCTTTTATTAATGTTTGGAATCAAAAAATAGCTTGGAAGAAATTAATTCACGGTGATTTTGCATATTGCGAAGAAGGAATTAATATTAATTCTAATAATACAAAAACCCCTGAAAAATCAGAGGCTTTTGTTGGTTCTGAGGATTGTTATCCCCAGCACAAAGTCAGGTATTGTCAATCTATTAATAGTATAAAGTATAATAAAAATAATGTCAAGCACTTTCAATGCGGTGCTGAGCCGGCAGAGGGATTCGAACCCTCAAGTCATGGTTTGACAATACCTGACTCGCGCCATGCCGCCGGCACGTACACGCCAAATTTACTATATCAGAAAAATCAAGATCAGACAAAGCCATTAAATTTAAATGGATTAGAAACAAAACAAGCAAAAGAGAAAATAATTAAATGGCTTGAAGAAAATAAAATTGGAAAGCGTGAAGTGAATTATAAACTTCGCGATTGGTGCGTTAGCAGGCAAAGATATTGGGGTCCGCCTATTCCAATGATTTATTGCGAACATTGCGCTCAAAATGCAAAAACCCCTGAGAAAAACTCAGAGGGTTTTTGTGAGTCTGAGGGTTGTTGTCCCCAGTACGGTCAGGATTGTCACCTTGTTTATAGTGTAAAGCACAATAAAAAATTTGTCAAGTCGTCTAATAATATCAGCATGGAGCCGGTGGAGGGATTCGAACCCTCGGTTCACAAGGTGACAATCCTGGAACCGCACCATGCCACCGGCACTCCCACGCCAAATTTACTATATCAAGAAATTCAAAATCAGGCAAAAAGTCAATCTGGCTGGCATTCTGCGCCTGAAAAAGATTTGCCAGTTGAATTGCCGGAGATGGATGATTTTTTACCAGACGGAACAGGCAAAGGACCATTGAACAAAATTAAAGAATTTGTAAATGTAAAATGCCCAAAATGTGGAAAGCCAGCTAAAAGAGAAACAGACGTGTCTGATCCTTTTGTTGACTCTTGTTGGTATTTTCTTCGTTATTTGTCTACTGAATTTAATAATAAAGCATTGGACAAAGAAAGATTAAAAAAATGGATGCCTGTTGATATGTATATTGGCGGAAGAGAGCATAGTGTTTTGCATTTATTATACGCGCGTTTTGTAAATATGGTTTTATATGATTTGGGATATTCGCCAGAAGAAGAGCCATTTAAAAAATTTCGCGCTCATGGACTTTTAATTAAAGATGGAGTCAAGATGAGCAAGTCAAAAGGCAATGTTATTAATCCTGATGAATATATTGAAAAATATGGAGCAGACGCAGTGCGAATGTATTTAATGTTTTTAGGCGACATGCGGCAAGGAGGAGATTGGAGAGACAGTGGGATTAAGGGGATGAAGCGGTTTGTGAATAGAATATATAATTTATTTAACAAGATACAAGATACAAGATACAAGGATACAAACAAATTTAAAATTTCAAACAATACGTCAAAATCCGACATCCGACATCCGACATCCGACATCCGAAATTTGCATAAAACTATTAAGGGCGTTACTGAGGATTTAGAGAATTTAAAATTTAATACAGCAATTTCTAAATTAATGATTTTAGTGAATAAGCTGGAACAAGACACTAAGTTTCCAAAAACAGCCCCGCCCCAGTTCGCCGCGGCGAACTGGGGCGGGGCTGTTTTTGGAAACTTAGTGTCTTGTTCCAGCTTATTCACTAAAATCATTAATTTAGAAATTGCTGTATTAAATTTTAAATTCTCTAAATCCTCAGTAACGCCCTTAATAGTTTTATGCAAATTTCGGATGTCGGATGTCGGATGTCGGATGTCGGATTTTGACGTATTGTTTGAAATTTTAAATTTGTTTGTATCCTTGTATCTTGTATCTTGTATCTTGTTAAATAAATTATATATTCTATTCACAAACCGCTTCATCCCCTTAATCCCACTGTCTCTCCAATCTCCTCCTTGCCGCATGTCGCCTAAAAACATTAAATACATTCGCACTGCGTCTGCTCCATATTTTTCAATATATTCATCAGGATTAATAACATTGCCTTTTGACTTGCTCATCTTGACTCCATCTTTAATTAAAAGTCCATGAGCGCGAAATTTTTTAAATGGCTCTTCTTCTGGCGAATATCCCAAATCATATAAAACCATATTTACAAAACGCGCGTATAATAAATGCAAAACACTATGCTCTCTTCCGCCAATATACATATCAACAGGCATCCATTTTTTTAATCTTTCTTTGTCCAATGCTTTATTATTAAATTCAGTAGACAAATAACGAAGAAAATACCAACAAGAGTCAACAAAAGGATCAGACACGTCTGTTTCTCTTTTAGCTGGCTTTCCACATTTTGGGCATTTTACATTTACAAATTCTTTAATTTTGTTCAATGGTCCTTTGCCTGTTCCGTCTGGTAAAAAATCATCCATCTCCGGCAATTCAACTGGCAAATCTTTTTCAGGCGCAGAATGCCAGCCAGATTGACTTTTTGCCTGATTTTGAATTTCTTGATATAGTAAATTTGGCGTGGGAGTGCCGGTGGCATGGTGCGGTTCCAGGATTGTCACCTTGTGAACCGAGGGTTCGAATCCCTCCACCGGCTCCATGCTGATATTATTAGACGACTTGACAAATTTTTTATTGTGCTTTACACTATAAACAAGGTGACAATCCTGACCGTACTGGGGACAACAACCCTCAGACTCACAAAAACCCTCTGAGTTTTTCTCAGGGGTTTTTGCATTTTGAGCGCAATGTTCGCAATAAATCATTGGAATAGGCGGACCCCAATATCTTTGCCTGCTAACGCACCAATCGCGAAGTTTATAATTCACTTCACGCTTTCCAATTTTATTTTCTTCAAGCCATTTAATTATTTTCTCTTTTGCTTGTTTTGTTTCTAATCCATTTAAATTTAATGGCTTTGTCTGATCTTGATTTTTCTGATATAGTAAATTTGGCGTGTACGTGCCGGCGGCATGGCGCGAGTCAGGTATTGTCAAACCATGACTTGAGGGTTCGAATCCCTCTGCCGGCTCAGCACCGCATTGAAAGTGCTTGACATTATTTTTATTATACTTTATACTATTAATAGATTGACAATACCTGACTTTGTGCTGGGGATAACAATCCTCAGAACCAACAAAAGCCTCTGATTTTTCAGGGGTTTTTGTATTATTAGAATTAATATTAATTCCTTCTTCGCAATATGCAAAATCACCGTGAATTAATTTCTTCCAAGCTATTTTTTGATTCCAAACATTAATAAAAGAGTTCACTTTCTTTTCTTCTACCCAAACAGCTTTATGTTGACTTTTTTCCTTTTGAGAAATTTCAGCTCTTTCTTCGTTTTCTAATTCAAATAATAAATATTTAAAATGCGCATAGACATTAGAATCTTTATGTGGTCTATAAAATTCAGCATATATAGAATTGCCAATCTGCTTAATAAATTTAATATTTTTATATCCTGTTTCCTCTTCTACTTCGCGCTTAGCCACTGTAATTAAATTTAAATCGTCTTTCTCTATACCTCCAGTAGGAAAAGATTGCCATTCCGTAGTATTCCAGTTTAAACATAAAAAAGTATTATTTTGTGGATTTTTTACAATTACTGTGACAACATCTCTTTTTTCTGTTTCTTTATCTTTCCTTGGGTTATCTCTTAAAAATGGAGCGACAACTTCTTTGATTTTTAACCTATATTTTTTCGCAAATTCAAAATCCCGTTCATCATGCGCTGGAACAGCCATAATCGCGCCTGTGCCATAATCAGGCAAAACATAATCAGCCACAAAAATTGGAATTTCTTCATTGTTTACAGGGTTTATGGCCTTAACACCCTTTAACTCAACCCCTGTTTTATCTTTATTCAAATCCGTCCGATCTAATTCGCTCTTCTTTTTTGCCTGTTCAATATATTTACACACCTCCGCATAATTCGTAATTGATAATTGATAATTGATAATTGATTTGTGTTCCGGACAAACAACCATATAAGTGCAACCAAATAAAGTGTCTGGCCGTGTTGTAAAAACTTCTAAAATATCCTTAGACATCCGATGTCCAAAAAATAAGAAGTTGAACTTCGAAACTTCGAAGTTCAACTTCTTATTTTTTGGACATCGGATGTCTTTACTCATGTTCATTGAAAATTGGATAACGACTCCTTCACTTTTTCCAATCCAATTCTTCTGAATTGTCTTAACTTCTTCACTCCAGTCAAGCCAGTTTAAATTTTTCAGCAATCTTTCCGCATAATCCGTGATTTTCCAAAACCACTGTTCCATCTGCTTCTTCTCCACAGGCGTATCACACCTCTCGCAAACATTAACCTCTTCTTCTTTATTACTTTTAACTTTATGAACTTTATTCACCCTGTTAAATAATTTTGTCTTTAACAAAATTCTTGCTCTGCAGGATTTAACAGGGCAAACTTTTAACTTCACCACTTGTTCATCAGACAAAACCGTTTTACAGCTCGGGCACCAATTTACTGATGATTTCTTGCGATATGCCAAATTTTTTTTATACATTTGCAAAAATAGCCACTGAGTCCATTTGTAATAATTTGGATTATAAGTTTCAACTTTTCTGCTCCAATCATAAGCGTTTCCAATTTTATGCAGCTGATCATAAAAATGCTTTTCAGTTCGTTTTGAAACATCTTTAATATGCTCACCAATTTTTATCGCGTAATTTTCCGAATGAATACCAAAACCATCCAAACCAATTGGCTCAAACATATCGTATCCTTGCAATTTCATAAACCGTCCATAAACATCGCTATGCACAAAAGCATACATATTTCCAACATGCAATCCTTCGGCAGACGGATACGGAAACATCATTAAATTATAAAATGGCTTTTTAGCTTTATCTAAGTCAACTTGATAAATTTTATTATCTTCCCATTTCTCCTGCCATTTTTTTTCTATTTTTTTGTGATTATACATAATTTTTAGATTTTGCTAACTTTGGTATAAAAGTATACCCCCCACTTGAAGTTTCGTGGGGTTGAGGATATAATAATTTGATTACACTTTTGTAATCGTTTTATTTAATTATTATAATCTCAATCCTATGAAACAAAAACAAGCAAAAAAATTT
>JAHJJO010000062.1 GCA_018822835.1 Patescibacteria group bacterium | reverse complement strand
AAATTTCTTTCGACCTTTAAATTAATATTATATAATGCCATATCAATAAATCAATTTTTTAATATATTTTCTAATTGCTTTAAAGCATTTTTTATTGGTATTATTGTGATGTTGCCATGATATTCTTATTTTTCAACAGAACAGAAAATAAAGCATTTAGCTTGGGGATAATCTTTGTTAAAAGCATTAAGTCCGTTTTAGATTATGGAATCGATAATTCCATTTTAACGCATTTTTTGGAAATACTGATGCTGTGAATGTCAGAAGTATAAATTATTGTTTTTGGCATATTTATTCTTTTTCTATTTCTAACCGTTCTAATCCATTTTTGTCCATTTCCTCTCCCCATTTATCAATAAATTCATATAATTTTCTTAATTCCTTGCTTTGGTGTTAAATATTTTTTTGAACTAACCACTTTTTCGCCAGTTGCTTCTTCTAATTGTTGCTTTGCGCTTTTGGCAATGCCCCCACCCTTTTTAGCTGACACCGCATTTTCATTATAACCCTTTGCTTGTTCTTTTTTAGCAATTTTTGTTGTTGATAATTCTGCCAAGGCTGTAAAAAGCAATTCCGCCTCTGTCATATTATTCCTTAAATTTTCATGTTTTAAGTTTTTTAATTTTTTATGTTGCTCGGTTGTTAATTCACTCCATTCTTGATGAATAATGTCTGTTAATTTTGCGTATTCAATTTCTTTTTTAACTTCATTTTCGCTCCAATAATCAGTCAATTTATTTCTAATTTCCTGTCCTCTCATTCTTTGCTCAATCCATTTTTCAGACATGCCAAATTGTTTCCAATTTTTTCTCACGCGGTTAATTGCTATTTCAGGGTCAACTGTTTCTTGTAACCTTTCATATCCAACTTTAGCCAACCATTGTTTAAATGGTTCTGCTTTTTTAGATGGAATTGATTGAATAATCCTAAAAATTCCTTTAACATCAGCGCAATCAGTAAGATATTTTTTGCCATCAGCTGATTTTAATTTCAGTTGTACCCAAATTGGGGACAACTGAAATTGTTTAAATTCTCTATCTTTAATCTTGCTCCAATATTGTCTAGGCGTTGGGCTATCTGTTAAAATTTTAATTATATCAACCACGCTAAAATACCATTTTTGTTCTTTTTCAACCCAAATTCTGCGAACTGGCGTGTCTTCAAAAATAATTATTGATTTATTTTGTGATGATTGCTTTTTAAGCATATTTTAATTTAAGGTTACAGCTCCACAGCCTCGCAGTTTCAATTTTCAACTACTCGGACTATGGAGCCGTCGAAAAGTAACCATGTTTCGCCTACGCCACAGTCCCAATTCCAATCTATCAGCTTTCGCTGGCATATTGAAATTTAGAGACTATGACGAGGCCAGAATTAGTATGTCTTAATAAATTAATTGCAACCACCCATATAATCAGAAGAACAGTTTTGTTGTGAATCCTCATGTTTTGCTCTAAGCTCTAAATTATTACATTCTTTCATTAGCATTTTGTGAAATTTATGTTCTTTTGGTAATCCACAAGCATAATAAAGAACTTTTTTTTCAAGCATTTGCTCCTCTTTTACCTGTCTTTCAATTATACCGTCAATTGTAAAATAAGGTTTATAAATCAAAAAATACACTAAAAAAAGTACCAAAATTATTACAAAAATTATTATCCATTTTCTATTGATTGTTTTATCCATAAATTTGTAATTGCTAATTGAAAATTGTTAATTACTCTCAACTTCCCCTTCAACAACATCTCCATCTTTTTTGTCTTTATCGTCTTTCTTTTCTTCGCCACTAGATTTTTCACCTCCAGCTTGTTCGCGAGTGCCAGCATCACCAGTCGCGCCGGGTTGCTGAGATTGCTGAGCTTGGGCTTGGTACATCGCTGTCCCAACCTTTTGCGCTACGACATTCATTTCTTCCATTTTCTTTTTTATTTCATCATACTGGTCTGTATCTTTGACTTTCTTTAGGGCTTCTAATTTTTCTTCAAGCTCTTTTTTGTCTTCTGGTTTCATTTTATCGCCTGATTCTTTTAATAATTTATCAGTTTGAAAAACAACTGCGTCTGCCTGATTTTTTGTGTCTATATTTTCTTTTTTCTTTTTATCTTCTTCAGCGTGAATTTCAGCATCTTTTTGCATTTTTTCTACTTCTTCTTTACTTAAACCAGATGAAGCAGTGATGGTAATTTTTTGTTCTTTATTAGTTGCATTATCTTTTGCTGAAACATTTAAAATTCCATTAGCGTCAATATCAAATTTAACTTCAACTTGTGGAACACCGCGCGGAGCTGATGGAATGCCATCTAAAATAAATCTTCCTAAAGTTTTGTTATCGCTTGCCATTGGTCGCTCCCCTTGCAAAACATGAATTTCAACGCTTGTTTGTCCGTCTGCGGCAGTTGAAAAAGTCTGCGATTTTGAAGTTGGGATTGTTGTATTGCGATTAATTAATGGAGTTGACACTCCGCCTAAAGTTTCAATGCCTAAACTTAATGGCGTAACATCTAACAATAAAACATCTTTAACATCGCCTTGCAAAATACCTGCTTGCACGGCAGCTCCTAAAGCCACAACTTCATCAGGGTTAACTCCCAAATGCGGTTCTTTGCCAAAAAATTCTTTAACTTTTTGCTGAACCAACGGCATTCTTGTCATTCCTCCCACCATAATTATTTCTTCAAGGTCTTTGGCTTGTATTTTAGCGTCTTTTAAAGCATTTTTACATGGCTCAATTGTTTGTTCAATAAAATCACTTACTAATTCTTCTAATTTCGCTCTTGTTAATTTCATTACCAAATGTTTTGGCCCATTTTCGTCTGTTGTAATAAACGGTTGGTTGATTTCTGTTTCAGTTGTTGTTGATAATTCAATTTTAGCTTTTTCAGCCGCTTCTTTAATTCTTTGCAAAGCTAATGTGTCTTTTGATAAATCAATTCCTTGATCTTTTTTAAATTCATTAATAATCCAATTAATAATTTTATGGTCAAAATCCTCTCCGCCCAAATGCGTATTTCCATTTGTTGCTTTTACTTCAACAGTGTCTTCTGAAACATCTAAAATTGAAACATCAAAAGTTCCTCCACCCAAATCATAAACAGCAATTTGCTGGCCTTTCTTTTTGTCAAATCCATATGCTAAAGCCGCAGCAGTTGGTTCATTAACAATTCTTTTTACATTAAGCCCTGCGATTTTTCCAGCGTCTTTGGTTGCTTGTCTTTGCGCGTCGCTAAAATATGCTGGCACAGTAATTACCGCTTCTGTAATTTTCTCGCCTAATTTTGCCTCTGCGTCTGCTTTGAGTTTTGACAAAATCATTCCTGAAATTTCCTGAGGAGTATATTCTTTGTCATTCATTTGCACTTTCACGCCCTCCCCTGCTTGAATCATTTTGTATGGCACTGTTTTAATGTCGCGCTGAACTTCTTCATCCTGAAATTTTCTGCCAATTAATCGCTTTACAGCAAAAACAGTTCCTCCTGGATTTGTTACTGCCTGTCTTTTGGCAGTTAAACCAACCAAACGTTCGCCATTTTTTGAAATGGCTACAATGGAAGGGGTTGTTCTGTTCCCTTCCGCATTTTCTAAAATTTTCGGCTTGCCTCCTTCAATAATGGCCATTGCCGAATTTGTTGTTCCTAAATCAATTCCTAAAATTTTCATAAATAGATACAAGACAGCAGATAACATAGAGCAAAAATACTAAATGTTGATCAACTATCTTAAATTTAATAAATAATTATTTTAAACTTCATTTAATTTGTTTGCCAATATTCCTAGCCTTTGTTAAATGTTTTTCTGATATTTCTTTCATTGTAAGAGTAGTGCCTGATAATACAAAAGTGTTAATTACTTTTTGTCCGCTAAATTTGCAGACTGCGCGCATTCTATTAATACATGATCTCGATATATTAAATATCCAATTGATTGGCCATGGAGCGAAGCACGAGGTCACCAAAATTGCTTTTTTCCCTTTTGCATTTCGTTTGAGTGGAAATCTGCGTGGCATTGGTTCAATAAAAAATCCGCATAACCGCTCAAATACTCTTTGCATATAAGCGCTCACATTTGTCCAGTGCGTTGGACTTGCCCAAATAATTAAATCCGCTTTTAAAATCGCTTCCTCTATTTTTTCAATATCGTCTCGATATACACATTTTCTTTTTTCTTTACATACACCACATCCTGTGCAGTCTTTAATATTCAACTCTGCTAAATAGATTATTTCACAATCATGCTTGTTTTTTCTTGCGCCTTTAATAATCTCACTAACTATTTGACTTGTATTTCCCTCTTTACGAGGGCTTCCGTTTATTGCAATTATATTCATAAATTCCGGCCTCGTCACAGTCTCCCAGCTGCAGTTTAGTTCACGAAGTGGACAAACTGTGGCTGGGGACTGTGACGCGATCAAAGTTAAAAATCCATAATATCAATATCGTAAAATCCTTTTCCTAAAATATAATTTCTCGCGCTTGAATATTTATAATCTTCGGGAATGTTTGCTAACTGCCATTTTTCAACGTAAGGATTTTTGTGAATATAATTTAATTTCTCTAAAAATAATTTCTCGCTTTGTATTACTAATGAATCATATCTATCTTCAAACACTTTATGTTTTGCCCCAAATTGTGTTTTAGCATGCGTTTGAAAATAATTTAAAAACTCTATTTTATTGTCTTCTTGTAGGAATGTAATGATTTGATAAGCTAAAAATCTTTTCGCGTTTTGAATCACAGTTGATAATACTGGAGATTGATCTGTTATTTTAATTAAAACGTGAATATGATTCGGCATTATTACATATCCATAAATTTTGTTGTTGTAATATTCTTTTAGATAATCAAACCATTTGTAAACTAAGCTACAGTATTTATCATTAGTAAAAACCTTTTTCCAGCCTAAAATAGTAAAAGTTATAAAATATATTTCATTTGGTATAAATATTTTATTTCTAACAGCCATGATTTGTCTGCGTCACAGTCCCAAATTCCAATCTACCAGCTTTGCTGGCAAATTGTAATTCGGAGACTGTGACGAGGCCGGAGAATTAAATTTAAACATAATCTTTAGGGATTATTTGACCTGTTTTTTCATCAATTAACATTCCATCTGCTCGTGTTTTTACCCCTTTCACAATTTTGTGAACGGCAAAATAATCAATATTTTCAATAAAATCGTATTTCTCTATTCTATCTTTTATCCAGTCAGCAAATTGCCTCTTGGATTTTAACCATTCATACAATTCCCTAGCATTAACAAAACGCTTTTTCTCGTCATTTATAGTTTTTTGTACTACTTTAATATTTATTATTTCTTTGCTCATAAAATTAATTAATCAAATTTTTAATTATTTTTATCATTACATCTTTATTCTTTATCAAAATTTGTAATGTGCATTTTTTACACATTGCTTTTTTCATCCATTTCCTTTAGATAAATATTCTATTTGTTTTCTATTTAACCTGTACAAGTTTTGCACAGGCTGATTCATGTCATTGCAATCTGTTCCAAAATGGAACAGATTGATTTTTGACCATTAAACCCATTTTTTAAAACTACAGAATTAATTCTGCAACAAAAATTAATTAATTTTTTCTAATTCTTCTTTTTCTTCATCTAAAATTTTATTCCAAAGATTTTTATCTTTATTTTCAAAAGCTTGTTTTTTGAATTTATAATTATTATAAAATTTTTTCATCCAATCTTTATTTTCTTCAAACAAACTTAAAATTCCCTCTAAATCTTTTTCTTGAATTTGACTCAAAAGATTAAGGAATTCTTTTTGTTCTTCTGTTGTAAGATTAGAAGATAAAATTAAATTTTTGATTTTTTCTAAATTTGACATAAAATTATTTTCTATAACTCTATCTTTCTTGGATTATTTCCTTTGATCGTTTTTTGACGCTTTCCTTATTACAATTAGCTTTTAATTGTTCAAAAACTTCACCCCAAAGATACTTATTCAAGTCAACTTCACCACTTTTATTATTATCAAAAAATAATTCTAAACGATAATCATCTAAATATTTTATTTTATTAATTTTATGTAACATCAATTTTAAATTTCTTCATACTTCATCCCTGATAATTCTTGAAGTCGCTTTTTTCTTCCATCTTTACTTCTTTCATCCTTTGTCGCTTCTACTAATCTTTTAGCGCCTGACCAATCTTCAGCTTGATAAAAAGCTTGAAAAAGTTCTCTTTGTCTGTGATCAACCCATCTCTCGTCATATTGAGGAAATTGATCAGAATTATTCGCAACATTTTGCAAAAAATTTTCAGCTTGAAACAAGCTCCCTTGATCTAAAGCATTTCTAAATTCTGTTGTGTTAAAAATTTCTTTTTCTTTTTTTTCTTGATCAGCGTCTTGGTTGTTAACTTGACCAATAAAATTTGATTCTTTTAACATAAATTTGATTTATTTCAATTGACAAATCCCTACTAGCAGATAGATTTTTGAAAATTGAAAATGATTAATTATTTTTATAAATATTT
>JAHJJO010000061.1 GCA_018822835.1 Patescibacteria group bacterium | reverse complement strand
TTTAGCAAATTAAATTTTGACAAAATTAAGTTAATAAGATAAATTAGTAATAATATGGCTTTATGTAATATAATTACAATAGGAGGGGCTGTTGAAGATATTACTTTTCATACTGATGAAGGAATTTTAATAAACAACAAGCAAGATGTTTTAAGGCAAAAATTGCTTGCTTTTGAATATGGCGCAAAAATTAAAATTAATAAAACATTTTCATTCTGTGGCGGTGGCGCGTTAAATACAGCTGTTAATTTCTCTTGCTTAGGATTTCAAACAACAATTTTAACAGCGATTGGCAATGATTGCAGAGGTAAAAAAATTATTCAAAATTTAAATAAACAAAAAATTAATACAAAATTAATACAAAAAATTAAAGACAAGCCAACTGGCTTTTCATTAATCTTAGTTGACCAAAACAATGAACATATTATTTTTTTAGATAGAGGAGCTAATAGTCAATTATCAATTAACAATTATCAATTATCAATTTTAAAACAAGCGAGTTGGGTTTATTTAACTTCTTTGTCTGGTGATTGGCAAAACATTTTAGAAAGACTTTTTTCTGTAAAAAATGCTGAAGATCATGCAGGAAAAATCGCTTGGAATCCAGGCACTGTTCAACTTCAAGCAGGACTAAATGGCTTAAAAAAATATCTAAAAAAAACCAATGTTTTAATCTTAAACAAAGACGAAGCTTTAGAATTAGCAGTTTCTTTAAGCCGACAAAATTCACGCATTTCGTCAGGTGATATTCAAGATATTAAAAATTTATTAAAAATATTAAAAGAATCAGGTCCTGAAATAATTGTAATTACGAATGGCAAAAAAGGAGCTTATGCTTATAATGGAAAAAAATATTATTATCAAAAAAGCGTTAAAATTAAAAAACAAATGAATACGATAGGAGTTGGAGATATGTTTGGATCGTCTTTTGTGGCTGGCTTGAAACTTTATAATAATGATGTACAAAAATCAATGCGCTTTGCGGCTAAAAACGCTGCATTAACAGCCAGTCGAGGTAGATAATTTTGTATTTATGTTTATATGTTAAAATGCTAAAATGTTTATATGTTTTGTGCGGATAGGGAGACTTGAACTCCCATGAGGTTGCCCTCACAAGCCCCTCAAGCTTGCGTGTCTACCAATTCCACCATATCCGCATTTTCCCGTGGCTTCAATATCTTTACTTCTTTATCACGTTTTTCAATTTTTTCTTATACCCGCGTTTTAAAAAATACAATTTAGCGCGTCTTATTTTTGCTTGTTTTTTAACTTCAATTTTAGTAATTGAAGGCAAATTAATTGGAAAAATCTTTTCCACTCCAATGCCATTAGATTCTTTTCTAACCGTAATTGTTCCCCCATTTTCTTTGCCATGTTTTTTAGCAATAATAATACCTTCAAAATATTGAATTCTTTCTTTTTCTTCGCCTTTTGCTGTTTTTTCTTTAATCTTTTGATAAACACGCACGGTCGCGCCTGGCGTTAATTCTGGCAATTTTTGTTCTTCTGTTTTTTTAGTCATATAAAATTAGTTCATAAAGTCCACCCTATTAAATACAAGAAAATTTAACAGGGTAAATAAAGTTAAAAGTCTATAAAGTCAAACTAATTAAGTTTATTTTTTTATTAGAAATTATGATTTAGAAATTAGAAATTTGAGCTATTTTGTATATTGTAAATATTGGCAAAAATATCCAAAAACACAAAATACATAAACAAATAATCAACCAAAACAACATAATAATGCTTCTTATTATTATTTGAATAATCCTAACAACAAAACTAACTATAATTCCTTCCCAACTATGCTGTTGATACATTGGACGATGAATGTTTTTAATCCAAACCAATAAAGCTAATGATTTTTGTTTATTGAATAAAAATTGTTTTAGTTTGTTAAATATTTGAATTAAACCGCGAGAATACCACCATAGTGGAAAATATAAAATACTTTTTAAAAAATTTTTTAACATATTACAGTCATGAGTTATTATGCAACAGGTCTAATATTACGATTTTTTTTCCTTCTAAAATATTATACAAAAATACATCAGTAATATCTTTTCTATATTTAAATTCATTA
>JAHJJO010000060.1 GCA_018822835.1 Patescibacteria group bacterium | reverse complement strand
ATTATGCAACAGGTCTAATAGACTAAAAATTTATGACTACATTTTTATTCATCATTCTTGGAATTATTGTTATTTTAATTTTAGCAATAATTACAATGTACAACGGGTTAATCCGTTTAAAAAATCGCGTTAATGAAGCATGGAGCGACATTGATGTGCAATTAAAGAGACGTTATGATTTGATCCCAAATTTAGTAAACACAGTAAAGGGGTATGCAAGCCATGAAAGAGAAACTTTAGAAAAAGTTGTGCAAGCGCGCAACGCGGCAATGCAAGCGCAATCAGGTGGAGACGCTAAACAGCAAGCAGCTGCTGAAAATATGTTGTCTTCAACATTAAAATCAATTTTTGCCCTGTCTGAAAATTATCCAGACTTAAAAGCAAATCAAAATTTTTTAGAATTACAACGCGAACTATCTGACACAGAAAATAAAATTCAAGCGTCTCGCAGGTTTTATAATGGCAATGTACGCGATTTTAATACTAAACAGGAAGTATTTCCAACAAGCATTATTGCAGGAATGTTAAACTTTAAGAAAAGAGAATTTTTTGAGATTGAGGAAGCAGAAGAGAGAAAGAATGTAAAAGTGGAGTTTTAGATTGTAATCCTGTAGTTTAAAAATCATAAAAAAACAATCAAAAAATAAAGCAATTGCCATATTTGAAGGTAAAAAAAAGATTTTAAAAAATTAAGTTTACTTTACAATAGATTAAATATAGTGTAAAGTATGGTTATATGCAAAAAACAATCTACAAAAGAAAAATTGTTGATAAAATAAATAATTTTTTAGATTCAAAAGAAATTATTGTTTTGCATGGCGCAAGGCAAGTTGGCAAGACATCAATTATTTATTATTTTATTCAGAAATTAGAAAAGCAATACAAAAAAATAATATTTTTTATTTTGATTTGGAAATTTCCCGTTTTTTAAAATTAATGAATTCAGGATATGAAGAATTATATAATTATTTAATCGCCTCTGGTTGGAAAAAAAATCAAAAAGCTTTTGTATTTATTGATGAAATACAGTCCTTAAATGATCCAAGTAAATTTTTAAAATTATGCCATGATCATCTTGGCAATAAAATAAAATTTATTATATCAGGATCATCCACTTTTGAAATTAAAAAGAAATTCAAAAATTCATTAGTTGGCAGAATTGTTGATTTTGAAGTTTGGCCATTAGACTTTGAAGAATTTTTATTATTCAAAAACAAAAATTATAATCTAACTTTAAAAAACTTGCCTCAAATTATTCATGATGAATTAAAAAAACTATACCAAGAATACGCAATTTATGGAGGTTATCCGCAAATTGTTTTGGAAAACAATATTAGCAAAAAGGAAATTTATCTTAGCCAAATTATTAATACTTACATTAAAAAAGATATTCGCGACTTGGCTGATATTAGAAATATTGATAAATTTAACAAGTTACTTGAAGTATTAGCATCGCAAAGCGGGAATCTCTTAAATATTTTGGAATTATCAAACACTATTAATTTATCCAGACAAACTGTAGAAGAGTATCTATTTCTCCTGGAAAATACTTATATTATTAAATTAGTAAAACCATTTTCTAAAAATAAACGTTCAGAATTATTTAGAACTCCTAAAATATATTTTATTGATCATGGTTTGGTTAATTTATTAAATTTTCAAACGTTCCCAAAAGTTTTAAGTGGTAATATTTTTGAAACAGCTATTTTTTCTGATTTATTAAAACAATATGGAAAATCATCAATTTATTTTTGGAGGACAATGGCTAAGCAAGAAGTAGATTTTATTATTAATAAAAAAACAAAAATAATTCCCATTGAAGTAAAATTAAATATAAATTCTTTTAAATCGGCAAATTTAAAATATTTTTTTGATTTATATAAAATCAAGACAGGATATGCCATATTTTTAAAAGGAGAGCGCGATTGTGAAAAACAAAACAAGATTCAATATATTTATCCGTGGGAAATAGTAAATTTGTAAAAAAATTTGGGCTACAAACCAATTTAATTTTACTCTATGTTAACAGATCAGCTTATACAGAATGGGTATCTTAAAACACTGCGAATTATTGATGCTTTTAAAAAAATTAAAAGAAAAGATTTTATTCCTGACGCGCTAAAACAAGAAGCTGAACAAAATTGTCCGTTGTCGATTGGTTATGGACAGACGATTTCCCAGCCGCTGACTGTTGCTTTTATGTTAGAACTTTTAAATCCAATGCCGGGAGATAAAATTTTAGATATTGGATCTGGGTCAGGATGGGCAACGGCCTTGCTAGCTCACTGCGTGAGCCAGCAAGGTAAAATTATCGCCATTGAAATAATTCCCGAATTAATAGAGTTTGGAAAACAAAATATGGCAAAATATGGTTTTATTAAAAAAAGCATTGTTAAATTTTTTTGCAAAGATGGAAGCCAAGGATTAGCGCGATACGCGCCTTATGACAAAATTCACGTAGCAGCAGAGGTCCAAAATCAAAAAGTACCGCAAGCTTTAAAAAAACAATTAGCTTTAGGTGGAAGGATGGTTATTCCAATTAAAAATGGGATTTTAAAAATAGACAAAATAAGCAAAAATAAATTTAAACAAGAATTTTTTCCAGGATTTGTTTTTGTGCCGTTAGTGCTTGTAAAGAAATAACATCCTTAAGTTCGCCCAGATTTACCACTCCCCAGTTGTTTCTTGAGAAATAACTGGGGAGGGGTTATGTCAGATTTGTTTAAAAAAATTTGAAGGATATCCGAGATATATTGAAAAGTTTTTTAAACAAAGATGACGTTCACCCCGTTAGATAATTTCATATCTAATGGGGTGAAGATGGGATGAAGTTTGGGAAGTTATTTCTTTACAAGCGCTTAGTAGCAGAATGAGGTAAAAAAATTAGTATAAATTTTTATAGTTTGCCATACCTTGACATAATTTTTTTTAAAATATAATATTAAAACATGATTACTTACAACATTTCTCTCAATCAAGAGTTGGCACAATTAGTTGATAAACAAATTGAATACGGTAAATTTGCTAATCGTAGTGAATTTTTTCGTCAAATCTTAAGGTTTGTATTTTTGTCAAACAAAGCTGAAAATTTTAATAATGACTGGATTTATAATGAGCCGTATCACAACGCTATACAAGAAAGAATAAAAAAATTTAGAAATGGCAAAGAGAAAATAATTAGCGCAAAAGAATTTGGTTTTTAATTTGATATGTATAATTTTGCTATTACTAATGCGTGCAAAAAAGATTTTAAAAAGTTAAGCCGTGATGTTCAAAAATTTATCCGCCATTCTTGTTTTCCTATTATTCTTTAAAATCCTTTTGTTGGAGAAAAGTTAAAAGGCAAAAATTTACAAGGATTTTTAAAATTTGGAATTAAATTTCAATCTACTGATTATAGAATTATTTATGAAATTCAAAATGAAAAATTAACTATAATTTTTATTATAATAGCTTCGCGTGAAAATTTTTATAAAAAATTAAATAGAAGAATTTAATTTCATGTCTACTCTATACACTCATAGCAATTCTAATAAACAAAAAACCTGGTTTTTAATGTCAGGGTTTTTTGTGTTTATAATTATTGTTGGCTATGTATTTAGCATGGCAATGGATAGTGTTGGAATATTATATTTCGCAGTTGGTTTTAGTGTTGTTTCTAGTTTTATAAGTTATTGGTGGAGCGATAAAATTGTTTTAGCAATGAGTGATGCCAAAGAAGTAAAATTTGAAGACAATAAAGAATTATATAGAATAGTAGAAAATTTATGCATTACAGCTGGCTTGCCAACCCCAAAAATTTATATTATTAATGATACGGCGCCTAATGCTTTTGCAACTGGCAGAGATCCAAAACATGCTGTTGTTGCTGTAACAAAAGGATTATTGCAAAAATTAAATAGAAACGAATTAGAAGGAGTGATCGCGCATGAGTTATCGCATATTGGAAATAGAGATATTTTATTAGCGACTATTACAACTGTTCTAGTGGGGGTTGTTGTATTATTGGCTGATTGGTTTTTGCGTTGGTCAATTTTTGGGCATCGTGGCAGTAATAGAGAAAAAGACGGTCGTATTACTTTAATTATTACTGTCGTGGCCATTGCTTTGGCAATTTTAGCTCCATTTTTTGCTTACATGATGCAATTTGCTATTTCTCGTAAACGAGAGTTTGTAGCTGATGCTGACGGCGCTTTATTAACTCGTTATCCAGAAGGATTGGCTCGAGCTTTAGAAAAAATTTCATCTGATCAAGAACCGTTAGAAGTTGCAAACCGCGCAACAGCTCATCTTTATATTTCTTCGCCATTTAAATCTCCCTCCTTCGCTAAAGGTAAAAAAAATAAAAAAAGCTTTTTTAAAAAAGCTTTTATGACTCATCCTCCGGTTGAGGAAAGAATAGTGGCGTTGAGATCGCATAACGCATAATCATCTATTTTATCAAGCTCCTCCCTGTCATTTCTTTTGGTTTTCTTAATTTCATTATTTTTAATACAGTTGGAGCAACATCAGAAAGAATGCCTTGCGGGTTTATTAAACTTAAATCATTGCCAGGTATTTCCTGAAAATCAGCTGTTTTGCCTTCAAATTGCTTGCTAACAATAACAAAAGGAACCGGATTATTTGTGTGTTCTTTGTTAATTATATTCGCTTGCACATCAAACATCATTTCAGCATTACCGTGATCAGCTGTTACAATTGCTATTCCATTATTATTTAAAACATTTTTAATTATTTTACCTAAACATTTATCAACAGTTTCTATTGCTTTAATTCCAGCTTGAAGATTTCCTGTGTGGCCTATCATATCAGCATTTGCAAAATTAATTAAAATAAAATCATAAATATCTTGATGTATAAATTTTATTACTTTTTTTGTAATTTCAATAGCTGACATTTTAGGACTTACATCATAACTATCAACGCGCGGAGATGGAATTAAAACATGATTTTCATTATTAAATGGTTCTTCTATATTGCCATTAAAAAAATAAGTTACATGAACATATTTTTCTGTTTCAGCAATGCGCAATTGTTTTAGTCCAGCTTTTGAAATAATTTCCCCTAAACTGTTTGAATTTTTTTCATCCGCAGGAAAAGCTATTTCTACAGGTAAATCTTTTTCATATTGCGTAAAGCAAACAAAAAATAAATTATTTAAATATTTCCAACCAGTAAATTTTTCAAAACCAGGCAAAACAAGAGTTTTGGTAAGTTGTCTAGCGCGATCTGCTCTATAATTAAAAAATATTACGCTGTCATTATCTTCTATTTTAGAAATTGCTTCATTGTCTTTTGTTAAAACAGTTGGTAAAAATTCTTCGTCATAAACTTTTTTATCATAGCTATCTTGTATAATTTTTATAGGATCATCACCTCCATACCTGCCTTTACCGTTCACTATTGCCACATACGCTTTAGCTATCCGCTCCCAATGATTATCTCTATCCATGGCGTAAAACCTTCCCGAAATAGTAACTATTTTGCCTATGCCATATTTATGTAAATAATTTTGTATATTTTTAATAAACTTAACACCTTCATTGTACAATGTATCACGTCCATCTAAAATAGCGTGAATATAAACTTCTTTAATTTTATATTTTTTAGCTAGGATTAATAATGCCCTAAGATGCTTTTTTGAAGAATGAATACTTCCATCTGAAATTAGTCCT
>JAHJJO010000059.1 GCA_018822835.1 Patescibacteria group bacterium | reverse complement strand
TGTTTTATCTATAAGTCTGCACTTTATATTATTTGTTATCTAATTCTATTATTATTAATCTATTCTTACCTGATAAATCTTTTTTAATAGTTAAATTAAATTCACAAAATTCTTTTTTAAGAATTTTTTTTATTTTGTGGGTTTGCGATTGATCTATTTCGCATAACACGTGGAACGCATAATGTGGAATGCATAACCCTGCAGACAAGTCAAGCAGGGCAAGCGTGGAACGCATAACATTAATTTGTTTGAATAATTTTTTGTAATATTTTAGACCGTCTGATCCTGCTGATAATGCAAGTTTTGGTTCATATTTTATGGATGGCGAGTTTTTAATTTGCGCTGGAGTGAGGTATGGGAGGTTTGCGGTGATTATTATTGACGATTGACAATTGACGATTGACGATTTATCTAAAAGCGGTTTTAGTAAATCGCCCTGTAAAAATGTGGCTTCGTCAGAATCTCCCCGCCGATTCGGCGGGGGATTCTGACGCTTTTTGAAGATTTTAGATTTAAGAATCACTGGTTCTAATAAATTTCCATGCAGGAATTTTATTTTATTATAAACATTATGAATCTTGGCGTTTTTACGCGCGACAGCCAAAGCTGGCTTTGAAATATCTAATGCTAGAAATTTGAAATTTGCCTGCCCCGCTTCGCTTGGCAAGGCCGGGGAAATTGGAAATTGGGATTGAATTTGCTTAATTATTGAAATTATTATACATCCACTCCCAGTCCCCACATCAATAAATGTTACATGCTGTGTGTTACATGTTGTGTGTTGTGTGTTGTGTGTTATGCGTTCCACGTTATGCGTAATTAATTCAGTTTCAGGCCTTGGAATAAGAACATTTTTATTAACATAAAAATCTAATCCATAAAATTGTTTATGATTAGTCAAATACGCCACTGGCTCGCCTTTAATTCTTTTGTTAATTAATTTTTTATAATTAGCAAGTTGAAATTTAGTTAATTTTTTTTCTGGGTGTGTAAATAGATGTTCGCGGGTGATGATAGACATCCGATGTCCAAAAACAGAAGTTGAGCTTCTGTCAACCGAAGTTGACAGAAGCTCAACTTCTGTTTTTGGACATCGGATGTCTTTTTCCAACGCATAACACAACAACAACTCCGCGTCCAAATGCGGAGTTGTTGTTTTATTTTCCCCTAATTTTTTAATAGCATCGCAAAGAATTGTTTGTATTGTCATTATTAGTAAACTTTAACAAATTTTATAAATCCATACAAATATACAACTTTTTTATCATAAATTAATTTTTGACAAAGTTATTATATTTGTTATTATTAAACCATAAGGTTTCAACTCTCAAAACAACAACTTATTAAAATATCAGAATATTTTATTGATTTATCCAAACTTTTAATGGGATCAACATTTGTTGGCATATTTATTCCGGATAAAATTATTTAACAGGATAAATAAAGTTTATAAAGTTAGACTACTTTATAGACTTTCGACTACATTTTATGTCAAAATACATCAAATTTTTTAATCAACTTTCAATCAAAGATGTTCCGCAAGTAGGCGGGAAAAACGCTTCGCTTGGTGAGATGTATTGCAAACTTTCTAAAAAAGGAATTCGCGTGCCTAATGGTTTTGCGACTACCTCAAAAGCTTACAACTATTTTTTAAAAAGCGCCGGGCTTAGAAAAAAGCTCCAAGAAATTTTAAAAAATCTTAACACGCATGATATTAACAATTTAATGCAATGTGGAGCGAAAGCGCGAGAAGCAATAATGGATGCAGAATTTCCTGAGGATTTTAAACAAGAAATAATCAGCGCTTACTATAAATTATCCGGACAAAAGGAAAAAAAATTGAAAATTGAAAATTGTAAATTGAAAATTGATTACGGTGTGGCTGTTCGGTCTTCTGCTACTGCAGAGGATTTGCCAGACGCAAGTTTTGCCGGACAACAGGAAACTTATTTGAATATTAAGGGCGAGGAAGAATTATTAATTGCTGTCCAAAAATGCATTGCTTCTTTATTTACAAATCGCGCAATTTCTTATCGCGCAGACAAAGGGTTTGATCATTTTAGTATTGCATTATCAGTTGGCGTGCAAAAAATGGCGCGCGCTGATCTTGGTTCCTCAGGCGTAATGTTTAGCATTGATACTGAATCTGGTTTTTCTAACGCAGTCCTGATTAATTCTATTTATGGCCTAGGCGAAAACATTGTGCAAGGCAAAGTTAATCCTGATGAATTTTATGTTTTTAAACCAACAAAAGCAATTATTTCCCGTTCAATTGGCAAAAAAAGCTTAAGAATGGTTTATAATGACAATCCTAAAAAACCAGTCAAAGATGTTAAAGTTGCTTTAGATAATCAACAAAAACAGTCCATTACTGACGAACAAATAATTAAATTGGCTGAATGGGCAATGATTATTGAAAAACATTATGGTCGTGCAATGGATATTGAATGGGCATTAGATGGCAAAGAAAATCAGCTTTATATTATTCAGGCCAGACCAGAAACTATTCACAGTGTTAAAGATTGTAATGTTTTAGAAGAATATAAATTAAAATCGCGAGGCAAAATTATTACAAAAGGACAAAGCGTTGGAAGCAAAATAGGAGCTGGCGTTGCTAATAGAATTATGGGTATTAAAGATATTGAGAAATTTAAGCCAAATCAAGTTTTAGTAACTGACATGACTGATCCTGATTGGGAGCCAATTATGAAAATCGCCTCCGCCATTGTTACTGACAAAGGAGGCAGAACATGCCATTCAGCAATTGTATCGCGCGAGCTTGGAATTCCATGCGTTGTTGGTACAAATAATGCTTCAATAAAAATTAAATCAGGCAATGAAATAACAGTGAGTTGCGCTGAAGGCGAAGAAGGATATGTTTATGAGAATAGCCTGCCTTTTACAGTCCAAAAAACTAATATAAAAAATCTAAAAAAACCAAAAACCAAAATAATGATGAACATTGGCGAACCTGATCTGGCTTTTTCAAAATCTTTTATTCCAAACGATGGTGTTGGCTTGGCAAGGTTAGAGTTTATTATTAATAATTACATTAAAATTCATCCGCTGGCTTTGATAAATTACAATCAAAAGTCCATAAAGTCGAAAGTCCATAAAGTCCATAAAGTCGAAAATCAAATTGAGAAATTAACTGTTGGATATAAAGATAAAAAACAATTTTTTATTGATAAATTAGCAGAAGGGGTTGGAACTATTGCCGCTGCTTTTTATCCAAAAGATGTAATAGTTAGATTATCTGATTTTAAAACTAATGAATACGCAAATTTAATTGGAGGAAAGATTTATGAGCCAATAGAATCAAATCCTATGCTTGGATGGCGTGGCGCAAGTCGTTATTATTCACCTAAATTTTTACCAGCATTTGAGCTTGAATGCGCTGCATTAAAAAAAGCCCGCGAAAATATGGGCTTAAAAAATATTAAAATTATGGTGCCTTTTTGTCGCACAGTAGAAGAGGGAAAAAAAGTTTTATCTATTTTGGCAAAAAATGGATTGAAACAAGGGAAAGACGGCTTAGAAGTATATGTTATGGCAGAGATTCCATCCAACATAATTTTAGCAGACCAGTTTGCTAAAATTTTTGACGGCTTTTCAATTGGCTCTAATGATTTAACACAATTAACTTTAGGCATTGATCGCGATGCAGGCGGCGTTTTAAATGTTTTAGGAAATTCTAATGAAAAAAATCAAGCTGTAAAAATTTTAATAAAATATTTAATCAGCGTTGCTAAAAAAACAAAAACAAAAATTGGAATTTGCGGTCAGGCTCCAAGCGATTTTCCAGACTTCGCCAAATTCTTAGTTGAATGCGGAATAGACAGCATCTCCTTAATTCCTGACACGATTATTAAAACGATGGTTATGTTGGGGAAAAATGTGTAGCATAATATAATCTATAATATATTATAAACCTGTTGCATAATAATTATTAAGCAACAGGTCAATAGAATCTATGCGTAAAATAAATCTCAAATCAGTAATATGGAAAGAGGATAATTATTATATCTCTCAATGCTTAGAGACGGATATTTCTAGTTTTGGAAAAACCAGAAAAGAAGCTTTTGATAATCTTCAAGATGCATTAGGGTTATATTTTCAGGATGAGCCACTTACAAAAAGAATAGAAGTAAAAAATCCTGTCATTGCTTCCGTGCCATTACTTCAACATGCCTAGACCAATTAAATTTAAACTTGTTATAAAAATTCTTGAAAATCAAGGTTTCTTTTTTGTTTCACAAACTGGATCTCATGCTAAATTTCGTAAATTAGGAGATCCTACTCTTAATGTGATTGTGCCAATTTATGAAAAAGAAATACGACATGGCACATTTAAATCTATTTTACGTCAATCTCAATTAAAGGAAAATGATTTTATAAAAAAATAAGTGTAATACGCTATATATTCTACTTCTTTCAAATTATTTTTTTACTTTGTTAACAGGGTGAACTTTTTTTTTAATCCCAAAATTTCCTAAAATCGCGTTTTCTAATTTAATAAAATCTTTCATTGCCATTTCAACTGAATGGTTAAAGCTACCTGAAGAAAAAATTGCTTTTTTAATTTTTTCTAATTTTTTTTCAACAACAACGGATATTTTATGCAAATTTCCAAACGCGCTTAAAGCACCTGCTTTAATTTTTAGCGCGTTTTGCATAATTTTTTCTCCTGGAATTTTAATAGTTTTAATTTGCTTGTCAGTTACTTTGCTAATTACTTTTTTTAATTTTTCAAAATTCAAATTTTGATCAGCTGGCAAAAGCACAAGATAATAATCTTTGTCAGCTTTAATTAAAAGCGATTTTACAATTTCATTCATTTTTTTCTTCATAGTATTGGCCACGTCAATAGCCGTGTAAACAGTTTTGTGTTCTAAAATTTCATGCTTTACGCCTGCTTTTTCTAAATACTTTACCAATTTACTTGGAAGTTTTGTTTTTTTCATAATATAATTCGAATCTACAAATAATATCCAAATACTACAAAAATATAATTCAAATACTATAAATAAACATTTAAATACACAAATAATAATTATTTGTAGTATTCGTATATTTTTGTAGATTCGGATTATGTTTATTATACATTATTTTTATTAAACAATCAAAAAATATATAAACATCTAAACATGTTGACGGCTCCATAGTTTTTGCGGACCCCTCCCCAGTTCGCCCCCCAGTGGCGAACTGGGGAGGGGGGAGCAAAACTGTGGAGCCTTGTTGCAAATTAGCACCATGGCTCCACAGCCTCGCAGTTTTAAATTTGCTTCACCCTGTTAAATGCAAAGCAATTTTTGCTCGCCCTGTTAAATAATTTCGTCTTTAACGAAATTCCTGCTCTGCAGGATTTAACAGGGCAAGCAAAAATTATTTAACAGGGCAAGCAAACTTTCAACTGCTCGGACTATGGAGCCGTCATAAATAATAGATTAATCCATAGGCACTCGGCGTCTCATTGTCTATTTTATTTGTTAAAACTGTATTTTTTTGCTAAAATACAAACATGAAAATAAAACAAATTATTGCTCGAGAAATTTTGGATTCTCGTGGCAATCCAACAATTGAAACTAAAGTAATATTAAACAATAATATTAGCGCAAAAGCCAGTGTTCCGTCAGGAGCTTCTACTGGAATACATGAAGCGCATGAATTGCGTGATGGAGATAAAAAAAGATATAACGGCATGGGAGTTTTAAAAGCAGTTGATAATGTTAATAATAAAATTTTTAAAGTATTAAAAAATGTTGATATTTCTAAACAAGAGGAAATTGACAAAACAATGATAAAATTAGATGGAACAGAAAATAAAAAAAAATTAGGAGCAAATGCAATTTTGTCAGTATCACTTGCTTGCGCCCGCGTTGCTTCAATATTTCAAAAAACAGAACTCTATCAGTATTTATCTGAGCGTTATGCGTTATGCGTTCCACGTTGTGCATCGTTGCCAGTTCCATGTTTTAATATTTTTAATGGCGGTAAGCACGCTGATACTAATTTGGATTTTCAGGAGTTTATGGTTATTCCACTGAACTGTAATGCTAATCCGCTAATAAATGCTAATCCGCGAATTGCGAATGATGCAAATAATAAAAATAAAAAAATTACTGCGCAACCAAGTTTGGCTGAGATGGTGAGGATGGGAGCGGAAATTTTTCATGAGCTAGGGAATGTTTTAAGAAAAGCGGGTTTTGATACTGATGTTGGGAATGAAGGAGGGTATGCGCCTGATATTTTTTCAAGCATGCAGGCGATTGAACTTATTATGGCTGCCGGAATAAATGCCGGTTATAAACCAGGTAAAGATTTTGGCATTGGAATTGATGTTGGATCATCAGAATTATATAATAAAAAAACTAGAAAATATATTTTTCACCTTGACCAAGCTCTTTTTACTAACAAGACATTAATTGGTTTGTATTATGAATGGTTTCGTAAATATCCGATTGTTTCAATTGAAGACGGATTAGATGAAGATGATTGGGAAGGATGGCGAGAAATGACAAAAGAGTTGGGGAACGAGATGATGATCATTGGAGATGATTTATTTGCTACTAATATTCATCGCCTGCAACGTGGCATAAAAGAAAAAGCGGCAAATACAATATTAATTAAGCCAAATCAAATCGGAACATTAACTGAAACCATTAAATGCGTGAAATTAGCAAAAAAATATAACTATAAAATAATGGTCTCTCATCGTAGCGGTGAAACTTGCGATGATTTTATAGCTGATTTAGCCGTTGCAGTTGGCGCGGATTATATTAAAGCAGGCTCTTTGTCTAGAGGTGAAAGATTGGCAAAGTATAACAGGTTAATGGAAATAGAGGGATTACATAATATATGATATGATCAAAAAAGCAACAATACTATGTTTAATAATTAATATTTTATTCGTTCCTTTTGTTTTGGCAGAAACAAAAGAAGTTGATGTTTCTGCTACTGTTTTAACTCAACCATCAAATAATTCTTTTGCAGGCGATGATAAAAAACCAATTATTACAAAAATTGAAATACGCGATATTACTATTAATTCAGCGGTCATCTATTGGGAAACTGATGAGTTTTCTACTTCAGCCATTGATTATGGTTTAACGCTTAATTACGAATTAGGATCTATTGTTGATCAAACCAATAGTCTTTTTACAGTTCATAAAATCATACTTGAAAATCTTAAACCAAATACTATTTATTATTTTAGAATAAGATCAATGGATAATTCTGGAAATAAAGTAATTTCTGAAAATTTGAATTTTTCCACTTTAGCAGTTCAAGATAAAACCTCTCCGGTTAATATTAGCGAACTTTACGCAAAACCTGGTGATAAAGAAATTTTTCTTTCATGGATTAATCCTGATGATATAGATTTTGCAAAAGTGCGAATTGAAAGAAGTTTAGAAAAATTTCCAATTAATCTCGGAGATGGAGAGTTGGTTTATGAAGGAAAAGAAACATCATATTTAGATAAAAATTTAATAAACAATACTCAATATTATTATACAGCATGGTCTTATGATAATACAGGAAACTTTTCTTCAGGAGCATTAGCGTCAGCCACGCCTTTATCAACGGACATTGTACAAAAACAACCGCAAACATCAAAAGAATTGATTCAACCACATTCATTAATATCTCAGCCAAGCGATTTAGATTTAATTAAGGAGCCTGAAAAAATAATAGTTAAAAAATTAAAAAACACTGACATTTCATTTTTTGTTTACAATGATTTTATTAAATTAAATTTAATAAACAATAAAATTCATGTTTTTTCAGAAACTGCTTTAACTATATCCATTCCATTAGATAAAATTTCCAAGCCAGTAAAAATTATTCAAGTTATTATTGACAACCAAATTTATTTTTTAAAATTAAACAAAGAAAAAAAAGCATATGAAGGAAGGATTAAAATCCTTGAAGATTTAGAGCAATGCTGTTTAACAACTTTAATTTTTTATGAAGACGATTCAATGGATATTATCACAAACAAAATAACAGTGGAGCCGCGCGGGAGAGTGTATGGTAAAAATAAAAATTTAATTAAAGAAGCTGTATTAACTTTATATTGGTATAATGAACAGCAGAAGAAATGGCAAGTATGGGATGGAACAAAATATAATCAAAAAAATCCTCAAGTATCTGATGATGAAGGGAGATACGAATTTATAGCGCCACGAGGCAATTATTATTTTATAATAAGTAAAGAGGGATATCTAACAGCAAAGACACAAGAATTTTATGTTGCAGATAATTTAATTAATTATAATATAATTTTAACACCATTGTCAGCTCAAGTTTGGATTTGGTTTCAAGTAATAATTTTAATACTTATTCTATTTTTAGCCCTGGCTACTTTATTGCGAACGTGGATGACACTTTTATTATTTTAAAATTTTAATAAGGTCAGGAAGAAGAAATTTAAATTTTGTCTATTTTATTTTGCATTTTGCATTTTGATTTTTGCATTATTTTATATGCTTGCTTTTTTGCGCGGTAAAATTTTGAATAAAAATAAAGACTTCATTATTGTTGAAGTTAATAATATTGGCTATCAGGTTTTTATTACTTCAACGCTACAGTCTGCTTTAGATATTGCGCAAGAAATAGAATTATACCTTCATCAACATACGCGCGAAGACGCAATTAGTTTGTATGGCTTTAAATTGTTTGAAGAATTGAAATTATTTAAATTGTTATTATCCATTTCCGGCATAGGTCCAAAATCAGCTTTAAGTGTTTTGAGCACTGCAAAAACAGAAATAATTATAGATTCTATTGCGCGAGGAGATTCGTCTTTGTTAACAAAAGTTTCAGGTATTGGTAAAAAAACGGCAGAAAGAGTGGTACTTGAATTAAATGGAAAATTAAAAGGGCAAATTACAGATAATGTACAGCAGATGGCAGTAGATGAAATTGACGCTTTGGTTTCATTAGGATATTCAATTCAACAAGCGCAAACTGCTTTACAGCAAGTAGATTCAAAAATTAAAGATAGTGGAGAAAGAATTAAAGCGGCTTTGCAACAAAAAAAGAACCCATAAACATTAACTGATCGCAATCAAGTGGTCCATGGGTTATAAATGCTTTTATAAAGGGCAGAGAGTTGACAAAGTTGATTACACTAAATTGAGTATTTTGCTCTCTGCCCGTACAAAAGGCGGTAATGAAAAAAGTCGCGCAAAAGATGGAAGGGGGGGAATACCATCTTCCGCGCTTTTATTTAAAAGGACGATTAGTGCGTGGAAGGGCAGGAATGCTATATGGGGCGACTAGGAGGTAGTCGCTGAAGGACACATTCTCTACCCTTCCTGAGTATTTTAAACATTTATATTTTATACT
>JAHJJO010000058.1 GCA_018822835.1 Patescibacteria group bacterium | reverse complement strand
TTTTCTTTCCTTTATTTTTACAATGGCCTGGACTCCTATATTAACATATTTTTTGTATAAATATAAGTTAGGAAAAAATATCAGGAATGACGGCACAACTCCTCTTTTTAGTAAAATGCACGCCCATAAATCCGGGACGCCCACAATGGGAGGACTGCTTATTTGGGTTACTGTTTTGATTTTTAGTTTGTCATTTTTTTATTTATATAAATTTTTGCCATTGGATATATTTATAAATTTGAATTTTTTATCACGCAGTGAAACTCTGCTTCCTTTAGGATGTTTAGTAGCGTCTGCTTTGGTTGGGCTGATAGACGATTTATTGGATATAAAAAAAATGGGGCATAAAAATCGTGGGATTAAATTCAGCCATAAATTTATTATTTATAGCTTGATCGCTTTAGTCGGGGCATTATGGTTTTATTTTAAATTAAATTGGGATGTTGTGCATATTCCTTTTTTGGGTAATTTTTATTTTGGCTGGTATTTTATTATATTTTTTATTTTTGTAGTGGTTGGCACTGCTTTTGCTGTTAATCAAACTGACGGTCTTGATGGATTGGCGGCTGGAACATTGTTGACTGCCTTCAGCGCTTATGCTGTTATTTCTTTTGTTGCCGGTAAATACGATTTAACTGTTTTTTGTGGCGTAATAATTGGAGCTTTATTGGCTTTTTTGTGGTTTAATATTTCGCCTGCAAGATTTTTTATGGGAGATACTGGTTCTATGTCTTTGGGAATAACTTTAGCTTTAATGGCGTTTTATACTAATACAGTTTTTATTTTACCATTTTTAGGATTTATTTTTGTTATTGAAGCATTATCGTCTATTATTCAAATGTTATCTAAAAAATTTCGTAATGGCAAAAAATTTTTTTTATCATCTCCAATTCATCACCATTTTGAAGCAAAAGGATGGTCAGAACCCAAAATTGTTATGCGTTTTTGGATTATCGCAAACACAGCAACAGCAGTTGGATTAATTATATTTTTATTAGATAAAACGTAGAAAGCATATAAACAAAAATAATTATCAAGTATCAATTTTCAATAATCAATTCACCCTGTTAAATCCTGCAAAGCAGGAATTTTGACCATCCCCAGTTTTCTAAGTTAAAAACTGAGGATGGTCAAAATTATTTAACAGGGTAAATAATCAATTTTCAAATGATCATTGGAATTAGCGCTGACATACTCGGCACTCGGTGTCTGAATCAGTCAAATAAATACAATAGAGACAAAAATTTAAATTTGTCTCTATTTTATATTTAAGCTGGCATTATTTTAGTGTCACTTTGGCGCCTGCTTCTTCAAGTTGTTTTTTAATTTCTTCTGCTTCTTCTTTCTTGACGCCTTGTTTTATCATTTTTGGCGCGGCTTCTACTAAATCTTTAG
This sequence comes from Patescibacteria group bacterium, assembly GCA_018822835.1. Taxonomy (GTDB): domain Bacteria; phylum Patescibacteriota; class Patescibacteriia; order Patescibacteriales; family JAHJJO01; genus JAHJJO01. Next base: position 4,387 of record JAHJJO010000058.1, on the reverse strand, counting down.
CGTCTTTTAGTCCGATGTCAGTAATTGCTTTTACAGCTTTAATAACAGCAATTTTATTACCACCCATTTCAGTTAGCTCAACATCAAAAATAGTTTTTTCTTCTTTTTGCTCTTCAGCTCCACCTGCTCCACTAGCGCCACCTGCCATCATCATAGCTGGAGCGGACGCGGAAACTCCAAATTTCTTTTCTAAAATTTTTACTAATTCAGCTAAATTTAAAACACTCATTTTTTCAATTTCTTCAACTAAAGATTTAAATTTTGCCGGAACTTCCACTATTGCTTCGTTAGAGCTGTCTTTGTCAGCAGCAACGGAAGCGCCTGTTGTTTTAGATTGAGAATCCTCTTGTTTTTCTTCTTCTTTTTTTTCAGCTTTAGCGGAAGTTGTTTTTTTTACTTCCTCAGCTTGTTTTTTTTCTTCAGACATAATTTTAGTTAATTAGTTAAATAGTTAATTAGTTAATCAGTTTACTGATTAACTAATTAACTAATCCCTATTATTTATTGCTTTTAAAACATAGACTAAACTTCTTAAATTTCCGGCCATTACATTGACTAGGCCGGAAACAGGGGCGTTTATTGAACCAACAATTTTGGCATATAATTCTTGTTTGCTTGGCAGTTCAGCTAAAAATTGCGTTTCTTCTGTTGAAAGAAATTTGTTTTCTAAAATTCCGCCAACAAAATCTATTTTTTCATTATGAGTTTTTTTAAATTCATTAACAATTCTAGCAGGAGCGACCTCATCTTTATAGCCAAAAATTGCGGCTATTTGACCTTCAATGTTTCTTATATTAAAATTGTCTAATTTTAAATCCTTAAAGATTAAATTTAATAATGTTTTTTTTGCAACATAGTATTCGCTTTCTTCCTGTTTTAACTGTTTTCTTAAATCTTCATTTTCTTTTACTGTCAATTGATTGAATTTCGCAAAAATAACTGATTTAGAATCAGCAAGTTTTTTATTTAAACTTTTCAAAATTTCTTTTTTTTGTTCTTTAGTTTTAGCCATACTCGCATAACGCGTAACACATAACGCATAACGTAAAAATTTGCACAAAAAAACTGTGGGGTTACCACAGACATGAATAGTTAAAAAGTTATAAAGTAAAATAGCTTTATAACTTTCAACTTTATGAACTTTCAACTAAACTTCGCCTCGGCAGGACTTACAATCAATTGTAAATTATTAATTTGTAATTCGTAATTGATAATTGATAATTGATTTTGCCTGCTGTCTATGGTAGTTGTTATAATAGCATGTTAAAAAAATATGTCAAACACTTGACAATTTTTTTATTTTATGCTATAGTAATTTATTCGCAAATTGAGTGCAACTTAATTAATAAACGATTTTGAAATCAGTTATTAGGCGTAAGTATTCGGTAATGATATTGAGAAGTAATTTTTTTTTACTGTTTGGCTGATTAGTTTTGTTTCTTGCGCCCAACTCAAATTTTTACGCGCTTTTTTAAATCTGGCTTGAGTCTTATGAATTTGTTGAAGCACTTTATCTTGTTTTATAAATCTAATTCTTCCGGCGATCTAATTTCAGGAGTATAATATCCTAAAATTAAATTAACCGCCTTTAGTTTATTCATCGCCATATTATTTTTATAATACCATACAAAAACTAGATGTCAAAAAAATAATTTTTAATTTCTAATTTCTAATTTCTAAACAATTTTTAATTTCCAAATGTCTTAAACAAAAATTTATAACATTAAAAAATTGTTTAAAAATTGATAATTGATTATTGATTATTGTCAATTGTCAATTGAGTAAGTTCTTTAACAACTAAATAAGCAAATCAGGAGTGAATTCAATTACTAATTACTTTGAATTACGAAACTAGTCAAAAATCATAAAATGCTCCTTTTTGTCATCCCCGCAGCAGCGGGGATCCAGATTAATTCGATAAACACTGGATCCCCGCTTTCGCGGGGATGACACAACGAACGTTTCGTAATTTACGATAATTAAAATGCATTCGTAATTTGTAATTGACTTTGTTCCTGATTTGCAAATCTGAAACTTGTCCCGTGCATTGACACGGGATCGAAAATCGTCAATCCATCACCTTCGCGATCTCTGTTAAAACAGAGCCGCTGGTAAATGGTTAAATATAAAAAAACAACATCCCGCTCGCGGTGTGTTGTTAAGTTATTTATTAAAATTAATTTACCAGCTTTATTTAATGAATTGTCAATTAATTCGTAATTCGTAATTGATAATTTTTAATTGAATAAGGGCTGTTTAGAATAGAGAGAAAAATTTTTGGAGGTGGATGAAAAATGAGAATTGAAGTGGCAGCAAGAAATTATACTGTTCCATCTGGTGGGACAGTAATGATTCAAGCGGATGCGGTGGATTGCGGACCAAATGATAACAGATGGTTGCAATTTGCCGCCAATCAAGGGAATATTGACAAGCAGGGAATTTTCAAAGCCCCTGTTGTCAAAGTAGATACTGATGTGCAGATTACGATTAAGTCTGTGCATCGTGTTGGAGGAGCTAGACTCTCTGAGACAGTAATTGTTACTGTCAAAAAAGAAGAGGAGAAAAAGGAGACAAAAAAAGCAAAAAGGCTTGAGCCTCGCGCTCATGGTCAAAATGGCCGATATTCCATCTCTGTCCAAGTAACTGACCAAAAGGACGGAGGAGTAGGTTGTAAATGCGGCATCGAATTGTTTGACAACGGATTAAAATTCGATGAACATGGGCAGCCTGTGAATGGGATTTTACCTAATGGAGATCGTAATTATCAGAAATTTACTGATGACAACGGTTTCTGTTCTGTGGATTTAAAACAATTCACAGAAAAAGAAAGAGTGATTCATATTCGGGTTGCTGGGTCAGAACTGGACAGGGAGTTAATGTTAGAAGGTCCGAAACTTCCAGCAATTAAACCAACAACAGGAAATTGGATGGCCCATTATCGGCACGTCAAAGCAGAATTAGAAAAAAGGAGGAGATAAAATGAGTACAATCATAATGATAATGGCGGTGCTTGGAATTGTCGGGCTGGTCGCATTAGCGTGGTTTGGCCGCAACGCAGTTATAAATAGTTTACAACCAGTTGTGGCCAGTATTAGGGCGACCATTTCTCGCAACAAAAAATTGTCGGCTATCGTAGCAGGCATTCTTTTGTTGATCATGGCTATAATTTTGATCATCAGAAGAGAGGATGCGGGATTTTGGTTGTATTGGTTGTTCACGGCTATTATAATTGCCGGCATTATTATTGCGGCAATAAAAATTTCCGTAGTCGGCAATTATTGTAAACACATTTGTGTGCAACTTTGGCTAAACAATAATTGGCGACTGGTTGCTTTGTTGATTTTGGCGATCCATTTTTCAATTTCAGCTTTTTTAGCTGGATTTGGAGCGCCAATTTTGACCACAGAGGGGAAAAAAGCAACAGCTCCAGTTAGGGCTTATTTAGAAGAGGATAATTCATTTTCTACAAATTTGAATTATATTCTCTTTGGAGAAAAAAAGCCCATACTGGATAAAAAAGTTGTGAAAGAGAAAAAACATTATCCAAGTTGGATGCATATCAAAATTGCATTATTACTTTGGATTTTATTTTTTATTTACTTTCCAATAGCGTTAAGAGAAGAAATAATTAAAGCTATTAATTCTGCTATTGAAAAAGTAGAAAAAAAGATAGTAGGTAGAAAGGGTGGAGATGTAACAACAAAAGCAACACCTGCGACTTCTGCTACTGCCACGACTACTGTGACAAGCACTGCTGGGGGGAAAGCTGCTGATAGTTTTTCCACTCAATTAGGTATTGAAATCATTGTCGAGTCCCTTATGGAGCTCGGCAAAGTTTTAATAAGGAGGGCAAAAAGATGAAAGAAGGGATTAAAAATGCCGTTGAAAAATATGGCAAGATACTGTTCCTTGCAATTTTAGGGGCAGTAGTTGTTAATATACTTCTTCCAATCCATTGGCGATTTTTTTTCGCCATTGTTGTGTTTTTGGTTGTCCTAAATACAATATTGGAAGTATTAGAAAAGGACAACGCCACAAAGCGCTTGACCAAAAAATTATTGTTATTCGGAACTGGATTAGTTGCTTTTGTGGGATTACGAATTGCTGCTGACTACCTGTTCAACATGCCAATTATTGATTCTTTTATGACTTAGGAAAAGTCAAAGGGATTACTGGCATGGCCTATCAGGGAGCAACGCAGGCATTAATTTTAGAATTAATGTTTTTGTTGCCAGGAATAGGGATTGCCTACGGACTTGTCAAGGGCGGTTCAAAAACAAAAGGCATGATTTATATAATGTCATGCTTGATGTTTTTTGTTGTCCTGTGGCAAGTAAAACAGGTTGAGCATAGCAAAGCTATGAAGCACTATGCTCAGGCCACAATT
>JAHJJO010000057.1 GCA_018822835.1 Patescibacteria group bacterium | reverse complement strand
TAATTTTGAATTATTTTTTTTTACATGTTCAATAGCGCGAAGTAATGCTGTATTTTTATAAAAACTATTATTATTTATTGCTTTATTGATTTTAGGCAAACTTTGATAAATAATTCTGCCTAAGCCCAAATTAAGATGTCCTGTTTCACTGTTTCCAACTACTTCTCTTGGCAAACCTACTGCCTCTCCTGACGCTAGCAGAGTTGTTGATGGATATTTTGTAATTAAACTATCAAAAATTGGCGTTCGCGCCTGACTAATAGCATTGCCACTATGTGGTGGCATTATTCCCCACCCATCCAAAACTATCAAAACTACAGGCTTATTAGAAAGACGATGAATCATATAAAATTAATAAATATAAAAAAAAACAAGATACAAACAAATTTCAATAACCAAATTCCAAAATTCAAACAAATAATTAATTTGGATTTTATTAAAATTTGATTATTATTTGTATCTTGAAATTTGTATCTTGTATCTTGTTTCTTATTATTTATATGTTTTACTGTTTATATGTTTAAATGTTAAATTGACTACCAGCAGGCAAAGTTACTATCGCTTTTTTCCAGTCTTTTTGTTTTCCTTTTGTTTTGCCATGACGCACATTTTTTCCGCTAACCTTAACAGTATTAACGCTTGTTGGTTTAATTCTATAAACTTCATTAATCGCCTCGGCAATCTGTATTTTATTTACATCTTTAGCAACTTCAAAACAATATTTATTTTGAACGCCCAAATTAGTTACTTTTTCTGTAATCAATGGCTTTCTTAGCACTCTATAGGCATCACCAAATTTTTTTAATGTTTTTTTACCTGTGTCATTGCTTTTTATTACTTTTTTATTTTCATCAGTTGTTATTCGTTGCTGTTTATTTTTATTCGTTGTTTGCTCGTACAATTCTTTCATGCTTTTTTTTGGTTTATTTTCTGCATTTTTATCGTCTTTTACATTTTTATTCATAACAGCTCTTTTGCCAACACCAACGCCACTAGATTGATCATCTATTTTTTTATTTTTTTCTTCTTTTTTTTTATTCCAAGGAAATAAAGACATGTTTGTTAATTTTCAATTATCAATTTTCAATTATCAATCAAATTTCAATTTTTCAATTTTCAAACTTTTTTTAAGTTTTAATTCTGTCTCACTCACTTCTAACAGGACAGAAATTGAAAATTGATTATTGAAAATTGAAAATTATTTGTATTGTTTTTCCAATTTCTCAATTCCTCCAACTGTTAACACTAAATCTCTATACTTTAATAAATCTAAAATATTTATATTCTCTAAATTAATTATTTCAACTCCTGATAAATTTCTTCCAGAATATCTTGTCTTCTCATCTTTTTTGTCATTAATAATCAACATACTTCTTTTTATTTTTTTATTCTTCTCTTTTTTTATTTCTTCTTTTTTTTCTTTATTTTCGCTTTTTTGATCTTTCTCCTGATTCCTAATTCCTGATTCTTGATTCTTGAATTCTAATTTCACCAACATTTCATCAAACGCTTTGGTCTTATACTCTTTCATCTCTAATTTATCTAAAACAGTTAAATTGTGATTGGCTACTTTATCAGATAATACCATTAAAATTGCCTTTTGCCTCATTTTTTTATTAATATTTTTTTTAAAATTTCTGTCTTTGCGCGGACCAAAAGTAACACCGCCTCCAATCCAAATTGGAGACCTGCTTGACCCTGCTCTTGCCCTGCCAGTTCCCTTCTGCCTCCATGGTTTTTTTCCACCTCCACGAACCTCTCCTCTAGTCTTTGTATGTGCTAAAACTTGCCTTTCATTTCCCATTTGCGCAACCATTGCCTGATGTACTAATCCTTCATTTGTTTTCACGCCAAAAACCTTGCCAGATAATTTCTGCTCTCCAACTTGCTCTGCTTTTTGGTTGTATATTTTAATTTGCATAGTGTAATTTATATTAATTTCTTTTGTTTCGAATCTTTTTCAATAAAATTTACAATACATTTTAAATATTTAGGAACTTCTTTTAAACATTTTTGAATTGCTTGATAGATTATTTTTTCAATAATTTCATCGTATTCATGAGCTAATCTATTTCTAAGTCCTGCTGAATTTGCCAAACTTTCAGCCAAAACATTTGGTAAATATTTTTTTCTGCCCATTATTATGAAAGAATTGTAATAATCAGATGGCGAATCATTTTCTAACTCGGATAATATGTGATAATTAATATCTATCATTCTGCCAATAATTCTTTCCAAATATCTTTCAGCCAAAGTCTCATAATCAGCTTTACTTAAATATTTTTTTAATGATAACTCGCTTAATGGAATAAGACCTTTTAAATCTTTATTAATTAAAATAACTTTTCTACAAATAATTTTTTTATCAACAGGCATATTTTTCTACTAAATAATTTACTCGTTTTTTAATAAATTCATATTCCATTTTAAAATAAGGGGCATAATCATTATATCTGTGAAAAGCGCGCAATTTAAAATTGAAAAAATCTATTTTACTTCCGTACAGCAAAACAGCGTTCTTACTTACTTGTTCTAATAAAAGCGGGTTAGCGTTATTTACAATTGATAAATCAACATTTTTTTGAAGTATTTTGGTTAATGCGTTTATTAATTCAATATCTTTTTGAATAATGTTTTTATCTTTTCCTAAAACAGCAACATCAAAATCACTGCTCTGCCTGTTTGTTCCATTAACAAAAGATCCAAAAAGCATTATTAATTTTAATTTATATTTTTTAGCTATTTTACTTAATTCTTGTTTTTGTTGTTTATTTATATAACGCATAACACAAATTCCTGTGAATTACAAAACGCTCGTTGTGTCATCCCCGCAGCAGCGGGGATCCAGATTAATGCGATAAACACTGGATCCCCGCT
>JAHJJO010000056.1 GCA_018822835.1 Patescibacteria group bacterium | reverse complement strand
TTTATTTTTTTATGGCGAGCCACTATTACTTGGCTCCGTTACTTCACTACTTGGCGAGGGATCACCTATAACGCATGGGAAATAAGGTGGCGTGTAAAGTTCATAAGTTCCAGCATCGTCAAATTGACAATGATTCCATTGACAATTTGATTTACAAACACTCCCGCCATTAATTCCAGTGCCATCGCACTCAGGATTTACATTACTCTCAGGAATGCCATCGCCGCAATCGCATGTTTCGCCATGACCGTCTTGCGCTACATTATCACCGCACCATCCTTCTGCCTGCCGGCAGCCAATGCACATGTATTGATTGTATCTAGAATCAGCAGGTCCATCATTTACGCATGCTATTTTATCTTCGCCACAATCACAATCTTCATCTCCGTTAACCATGCTATCTCCGCAATATTCATTAAGTCTGTCTTCTCCGTCTGGAACAGACCACCATAAAAGACATGCGTCTGATGATCCTGGATAACGGTCGTATTCTAAACAGTATCCTGACACGCCTTTATATCTAATTCCTGAATCAGCGTAATAATCACAGCTTAAAGAATCTTGTTGTGGATATAAGCGGCAAAATTGCGGTGTACGCCAATTATCTTGGCTTTCTAAGACAGTTCTTATTTTTACATCATCAAAATAAACAAAATTGCCATCAACGCTAGAATATCCATTTGTGTCATAAGAAGATAATATTATTTTAATTTTATTAGCAGTGGGAACTGTAGTAATTTTTTTTAATACAAATGTCCATGGTTGCATTTTATCAAGTAGGAACCAATCATCAGTTCTAACAGTCTCACCCTCATTATTATACTGCTCAACTTTTATTCTTGCCTCGCCCTTTGTTAATCTAACAGTATTAACATAAAGAGTAAGGAAATACTCTTTTTGAGCAACTACTTGAATATATCGAGGAACAGAAGATCCTGTAATTGCTGAATTATGAGTTTCAGCAGATTCTCCGCCAGGCAAAGATAAAAATTGTTTCCCCTCTGGAGCAAATTTTTTACAAACACTTCCTTCTATTGTCGTATAACAACTTCCTGACTCTTGTATATCAAAAGGGTTATATAAAATTTTGCATTTGCTGATATTATTACTACAGTCCCAGTACTGTGGTGGAACCTCAATAGTTTTACCTGTAGTTTCATCTAGCGCTGTGCTTGGTAATTCAAACCCGCCATTAGGAACACTAGCGCTTAATCCAACCGATTCGGCTGTTCCTAATGGATAATAGTCATTTGGATACATACTAACACTGCTCGTGCCAAAACCAACTCCTTCATACCCAACTTTAACATAACCAGTCATATTACTAATATCGCTTTTTTTAACATTGCCAGAATCATTCTTGTCATATGTCTGGTTCTCTTGACTAACAGTCAACCAATTATCGCAGTCCCCGCTGTCAGTAAATTTATCGCAAATCTTAATGTTTGAACAAACGCTTTGTCCCCCGCCTATGTTAATTGTATTTTCGCAATCAAGCCATTTATCGCAAATTCTGTCAGGCGTGACTTTAATTATATTATTAGAGTCTCTTTTACTTGCTTCGTCTTCATCGCCAGTTTCAGGAGCCACCCCGCTTCCATCTTCAACTGTTCTATCAGCGTCCCAAGTTAATTCAGCTAAACCACTGCTGGCATTCATAGCGCGTTCATTAAATAAAACGCACCCTTTTTCAAAATCAACTTTTCCATGGCAAATTGCCTTGTCTAAGTTTTGTTTTAATTGATAATTAATAAGCGCTTTTTTCAATTCTACTTTATTACTGTTAATTGCAGCGGCAACATTAATTACTCCATCAAAGCCATTATCATCAACATAAAATCTTTTGCTTATTTTGGTTGTAGTTGCAACAACAGATATAGCACTTACTGGACCTGTTAATCTATTATTACTATCTAATTCATAAAAAATATTAGACGTGGTGGCAATCGTGGTAGTGTTATTTCCTTCAACAGCTAAAATATAAAGCGTATTTTTTTCTAATTTTATATTTTGATCACAATCGAAAAGCCCCTCACACCCTTCGTAATCGATAATATCCTTATACCAATGAGCTGGATAATACCACGGAAAGCTACCAGACATTTGAGAAAAATCAGAATTTAAAAGTATGTTAGTCGCATGCTTGCTTATCGGATCAATGTATTCTGTGCATCCTGCTTGCTCTGCAGGACAAACTCCTGCCCAATTATTATCTGGTTGTTCAACAGGACTTCCTCCTAAACCAATTGTTTCTAATTCATCAACAGAGCATTTATATTTTTGTTCCTCTGCATTTCTTTTATCTATTTCACAACTCACATCTTCTTCGCAGTCTTTATAACTTAAACAAACATTTTCAGTTCCTTCGCATTTTTTAACTTCCTTTTTTAACCACTGATCATCTTCCCACTCGCAAACCATATCTCCTGGATCTTTAAAATATGAAGAACCACTACTTGATCCCCATTTCTTACATCCAACATCATTTGGTTCGCACAAAATTTTATCATATTCATCAGGATTATTTTTTAAATAAATATTGCTGTAAAGTTCACTTGTTTCATATTTATAAGAGCTTCCTAATAATTGACACCCCTTATCTTGCTGGTTGCATTGTTTGTCAGAATCAAAAACAGCATAAATAAAATTGTCTTTTTTAATTTCAACGCAGTCTTTTTCTCTTACGTCATTATTATC
>JAHJJO010000151.1 GCA_018822835.1 Patescibacteria group bacterium | reverse complement strand
GACAAAGGAGGAATGAGATTATTTCCTCAAAAGGTATCACATTTTGGAAAGATTAAAAAAGCGAACAGAGCAAAAGTTCTTAGAAAACCAAAGGATATTAAAGCGGAATACCCTGGGTATTTAATAGCTCTTGATACAGTGGAAAGATTTGTTCAAGGTTGTAAAAGGTATATTATTACATTTGAAGACATTTATACAAGATTTAGTTTTGCTTGGGCAACTACATCCCATGCTTCAAAAGCCGCTCAAGAGTTCTTTATTTTATGTCAAAAAGTCTTTCCTTATTCTTTTAACTTTCTCCATATATTGACTGACAATGGATCAGAGTTTAAAAAACACTTCTCTGAGGAATTAAAGAAACTTCATCTTACTCATTACCATACATACCCAAAAACTCCAAAGATGAATGCTCATATTGAAAGATTTAATAGAACAATTCAAGAAGAGTTTGTTGATTATCATACAGGATTACTCGTGAACCCCGAGGAGTTTAATAAGAAACTTATGGACTACTTAGTTTGGTTTAATACCAAGAGAGTTCATTGCGCATTTAAGAACAAATTGTCACCTGTTCAATTTATGCTAACATTACCTGTAGTACAATTAATACAAGTTCAATCATTGCCATTATCAATTAACATACCCCAAGAGTGCAAAAGTGGGTGGCCTTATACACCGCCTTCTTTTTTACAATTTTTCGTGCTAAAATAAATTTGTTGCCGCATTTTCAAAAAATTTCGCCAGCCCAAGCGAGGGCGCGGCGGAAGGGGGTGTGGGGGGAATTCCGCCTCACCCGAGCGTTCCGCCGGAGCGAAGCGGAGGCGGTCATTCGGGATTTTGTTCAAAATGGGTTCTAACTTTTTCCAACAAGCACCACCAAAGTTTATTTACAGTGTGATTTGCCTTGCTCGGGTCCAATATGTTTCCATTGATAATTTTTTAAAGTTAGAATTATAGACCTCTTGCAGAATAATATTTCAGCTAATTTTTTTAAATTTCGGCTGCAAAATTTAAAAAACTTCTTTATTTATATTACATAATAAACATCAAGGTCTTATGAAAAAATTTGTTAGTAATAAACATTCAAAATTACAGAAAAACTTACCCTTTTCTTATTTTAGTACAAATTTGTATTTAGATTTTTCTGCCTATGTTTTTGATAGAAATGGCGAACATCTTGTAGTTTGGCAGGATATTCTTTATCCTAATGAATTTCCTTGTATTTTTATGCCAAAGAAAAAAGAAAACTGGACTCGTTGTTCAGTTGCCCTTGCAACCAAAGAAGATATTGAAACTATAGAAAAAGAAAATATAGAGATTTTAGTAAATAAGCCCGTGGGCAACGAATTTTTTTATAGCACAGAAAATTTTATAAATCCCAAGGGAAGTTTTAAAAATAGAGTAAAGCAGTTTGTTTCTAATTATGAATATTTATTAATTTATAATTGTGACAAAAAAAGAATAATTGAGTTTTATAATTTTTGGAAGTCTCAACGAAAACATGAAAATATTACATTTGAGGAATCAGAGGCTTTTTTTAATTTTTGTCTAAACAATTTGGACAAATATGATATTAAGCAGGTTTACGTTGAAGTAAAAAATAAAATAGTTGGCTTGGCGTGGGGTAGTAATTTTCCAGGATCAAATAATTGGATTGGACTACATCTAAAAGTAAATTATCAACATAAAGGTCTTAGTCGTTTTTTGCACCACGAGAGAGCTAAAATATTTGAAAAATATAAAGAATTTTCTTTATGCACAGAAGTGTATGATAAAGGCATAGATAAATACAAAGAAGAACTTGGTCCAATTTATAAAAAGGCATATTATTATTTGCTTACAGGAGAAAAAAAAGATTAAATATGAAAAATAATTTTGAATCAAAAATGCTCTCAAATAAAACTGAGGCAGAAAAAAACATGGAAAATCTAGTCGAAGATTTAGGGACATTGTCTTCTACGGAAAGTTTGTCTGGGCAAGAAACAAAAATAAGAAATCACCTAAAGGGAATATTGGATAGTTTAGGATTGAAATGTTTAGTGGATGAAAAAGGGAATCTCTGGGTAAAATCAGAAGATAAAAATCAAAAAAATATTTTACTATGTGCTCATATGGATAAGGTTGGGGCTGGGAAAAAGGCCATACTAGAAGGAAATAGATTAAGAGGTAGATTAGACGATGCGTTGGGTTTATCAGTAATACTTCAATTAATAAAACAAGGGTTTAGACCATCAATTCTTTTTACTGTTGAAGAAGAATCAGAAATAGAAATCGAAAAAGACGGAAAAACATCACTAGAGACAAGGAAATTGCCAGACAATATATATAATGCTGGCGCAAGATACGCGGCAGAAAAATTAACAAACCAAAGTGATAAACCAAAACTAATAATTGTTGTGGACGTCACTAAAATGGGGCAAGTTGGCAATGGACCTATTGTTTATACTTCTTCTGGTCTTAAAAGACCTGGTAAGCAATTCCCTTTCCCCCAAAAAATGTTAAAAAATATTGCCAAAATTATAAATCCCAGCAAGCCAGGAATAAGTTATTTAGAGGGGAATGCCAATGATTCAATTGAATTTACCTTTGTTCCTGAAATAGGCGTGCTTGCCATAGAAATTCCAGTTGAAAATAATCATACAAATAATGAAGAAGCAAATTTTGATGACGTTGAAAAAGCAATGAATGTTTTACGACGCATTATAGAAAACGCGGATAAAATATAATTTTTGATTCAATGAAAAATACAGCGGCTTAGCATGTTCTTTTTCCAAAATTAAATAGACAAAATCCAAATTTAGGTGTTGCATTTTCATGCCAATATTAACCATTACGGGCTGTCGTATACCGGTAGTACCCCGAATCTCGTTAGGCCAACAATGGCTTAACCACAAGCTTTTCAAAGAATTTCTTAAACTGATATGCCACAAGACACAGTAAGTAGTGAGCAAAGTATCCCAAGGGTGATCTTGGTAATGTTGTTTCTAGTCCCATTCTTAATTTAAGGGTTTGTAAATAAATAACATTCTCAAGTTCGCTTAGATTTATATTAGATTTTTTTGATAAAAACTTGAAGAATATAAGTATATTTTGAAAGTTTTTTCAGAAAAATATGATGTGAAGATAAGATGAAATTGTGGAGGTTATTTATTTACAAACCCT
>JAHJJO010000153.1 GCA_018822835.1 Patescibacteria group bacterium | reverse complement strand
TTTTCAATTAAGGAAAAGAAAATGTTTTTGCTTGACTCTGCCCTCAATGCTTCGGGCAGGGCGGCGGGGCTTCGCTTCGGCAGGCGGGCAAAAATTCCTTCCCCCCAACCCCCTTCCTTTTTGCCCGCCTGCTGGAAACCCCCAGCGATTTTTTCGGATGGTGGCGGGACCTCAAATTGGATGGTGAGTAGAGAAATCTTTTTGAGCACACTTAATATTATCAAATGAACTCAAAAAGATCGAGGTTTTTTGTTTGAGAAACCTCATAAACTCGACTGTTGCGTCAATCCTTGAACTCGAGGGCGACGCGCTTGATGCGACGGAACCGTACGAAGCGGAACCCTTGTCCGCGCGCTCCGCGAAATTCGACCTTCGCCGAATCATTTTCTTCGATCGCCTCTGACCAGAGCATTTTGATACCCTCATTACAGAGAACGGCGATGACGGAAAGCGGAGCGACAATGACCATGTCATCGTACCCGCCTTCTTTGAATCGACGAGCGACCTGCCTTGCATCATCGAACGGACGGGACTCCTGCTCCACGATGGCATCCTTGCCGTACATCTCCCGAAGCGTTTCAATTTGCCGAGGATGGGGCTTGTGTCGCGACATCCAGAGGATTTTCTTCACTGGCAATACCTCCTTTTTGTGAACGTTCAGAACGAAAGAAACTATATCGCAAATATCTGCTTTTGTCCAGCTTTATCCTTCCATCAATTCTCGCACGGCATTTTCAAGACCGCGGAGTGTCATATCGTGCATAGGAAAAACTTTTTTGATTTCTGCGATGGTTCCCGAATTATCCCACTCATCATGGTCGGCTTCTCTAATTGGGTTAATCCAAACCGCATGATCAAAAGTTCTTCGTAACTGCTCAAATGAATCAATGCCCGAAGGAAAATGACGACCATTTTCATCAGTATAATCATCGTAAAGCTCATTTTCTGCCATCCATGCATCTCCGACAATAATGACTCGGCTGTCTTGCTCTTTTTTCAAAATTTCCTGAAGCGGAACGAAGTGTGTCCCGTAATTTCCGTCTTTCTGCGGCCACACATCACCATAAATAGCATTATGAAAATAATAAACTTCAACATCATCAAGATAATCCTTAGCGGCGGCAAAAAGTTTTTCCATGATGGGTCGAAACTCGTCCGTGCTTCCTCCCACATCAAACATTAAAACCACCTTCGGCTTTTTTTCTGTTTCCTCTCGCCAGACCAGCTTGGGAATACCGGCATGCTCGGCAATGCTTTTTACTGTCGCGTAAGTGTCGAGTTTACCAGTTGGCACTTCTGATGCTTCCTGAATAATAGCGGTTAGTTTGGACAGCACACGACCAAACTGCTCGTAGTTCAAAATTTGATCTTTGTCGTATTGATCGTATCTTCGCTCAACCACTCGCTCACGCGCCGAATAACCGCCTTTTCCTTCCTTGATTATTCCTTGCTTCTTTTTCTTCTCCTTTCGTTTGCCACCACCCGTTTCTTTTTCTTCTTTTCCTTCTTGCTCCTCCTTTTGCTCTTCGCCCGTTTGCTCGCTTTTTTGCTGGGGTTTTCCTCCGCCTTCGTGGCCCGATGATTTTGAATCTTTAATAGCTTTATGAACATCTTCGCCGCCGTGATGTTCTTCAGTAAATCCCGGCTCTACGATTTCTTGAGATAAATTTTCTTCTTCCGCTTCTTCTTGCTGTTCTGTTTCGTCTTCCGTTTGTTTCTCAGACTCTTCATTATATTCTTCTTCTGTTTTGGGTTCGGGCGGTTCAATTCCATAAAACATTTTACCAAATACTGTATCAAATTTTGGATAGCCAGTTACATCTTTAACCAAAACAGCGCGGGAAACAACATACAAATCATCAACGCTTTGCACCTCGCCCTTTGCTAATGCTTTCTGTAAATCAATCCATTCGCTCGTTGAAGATTTTATTTCTTCTTCGCGCAAAGCATACAGAAATTCTTGAAATGGATGTCGCGTTTCTCTTAATTCGCCTTTTTTGCTTTTTGAAAAGATAAGAATTTCCTGCTTTTGAGGATCATACAAAAAATCCCTAACTTTCGGTTGTTCGTTAGGGCTTTTTTCTGGTTCGGGCTTTTCGGGAGCGATAAACCCTTCCTGCTCTTCAAAATTTGGATTAAACTTTTCAGCCATAGCTTAATTATTCATTAGTAGTTTCGGGAAGTAGCTTTTGCTCATAAATAAATTTACCATCTTTGGTGCGGTAGATTGTATGCCCTTGTGCATCTTTGCCTTTCGTATACAACTCATTGCTGTCTTCAACCTCCGCAAAATCCAATGGCTTATCCGTAACAACAAACTCGCTCTCGACCAATCCTCTCTCTTTTAATAATTCGTATAAATAGGGTTCGCCTTTTTTGGGGTCTTTAGGATCGTAAAGGGCAAAAGTCAAATTATCCACACGGCGAACACCTTCAAGATTTATATCAAAAGGTCTTTGTCCATGATCTTTCGAGGTTGTAAATTCATATCCCTCATTCGCCAATAATGTATAAATTGAATTGTCTGGCTCATATCGGTCATACTGAGATTTTGTTTTTAATCGAACAACTCTTTCTCTATTGAGGACGGCAATTACTGACTCTGGCATTTCTGCCTTCCGAAGTTCTTCGTACTTTTCCTGCTTTACGCCCAAAATTTTCTCCGTGTCTTCTTTATATTTCAAAAGTGTTTCCGGATAAGGGATGTCCTTACCGATTTCTTCAACTCCAAACTCCCGCAAAACTTTAATCCAGTCCAACATTTCAGAAGTAGATGGTTTTTTCTCTAAACCTTCGGCTTGGCGAATATCATAAAATCGTTTGACTGCGCTTTGCAATAGTTTTTCGCTAACATCGGGAACATGGGCTTTTACAATTTCTGTCATCTGCTCTGGGCTTGGAAATTCAATATAGCTATACACTACCCGACGCAAAACAGGTTCGGGTAAATCACGCTCATGGTTAGAAGTTACAATAATGACTGGTCTATTCTTGGCCGCCACTTCTTCTCCGGTTTCCGTAACGAAGAAAGACATTTGATCGAGTTCATGTAGTAGGTCATTTGAAAAATCTCGCTTAGCTTTATCAACCTCATCAATCAAGAGAATAACTTGCTCTTGACTGGAAAATGCGCGGCCAAGCGGGCCAAATTTTACATATTTACGCGGGTCGGATACGTCTTTGCCAAGTTGTGCGTCTTGAAGCCGCTGGACAACATCAAAAGTATAGAGCAATTCTTGAGCGGAAGTTGTACTTTTACATTGCGCGTGAATGATTGGCAAATCTTCATGTCCCGCTAAAGCATAAGCTAAAGAAGTTTTTCCAGTTCCGGGTTCGCCTTCCAAAAGAAGCGGTCGTTTTAGCACTCGCGAAACCTTGAGCACTTTTGCTAGTTCGGGCGATAAAACATATGGGGAATTAAGCCTTTCTGTGCGCGCGTCAAATGCGGCTTTTTTTTCTCCGACTTCTTTTTGCAGTCCTTGAATTTGCTCAATAATCGGGCGCGCTTGTTCGCCCAATTGCTCCTGCAAAATTTTTGCTTGTTCAAGATCAGCGGTAATTTGAGCATTTGCTTCTTCCGCCGCTTCATGCCCTTGTTTTACTACCTCGCCAACATCGGGCAAAGTCTCACGTTTTTGCTCGATATTTTCCCCTGGTGTCGGTTGTTGAATTGTTTCTGGATTAAATTTGCCTTCCATAAATTTATGATTTCTTTAATTTACGCACGATTTTTTCCGCCTGCTTTTTGTCTGATGTTGCACGGAGCGAAGCAAGTAAATGATGGGATTGTGCGGTAAGCGTTTGTAAATGAGTTACAAAACTATTTAGCTCTTTTTGAAGACGAGCTTTCTTTTTTTCACTTCCTCGGTTGTTTATAAGTTGGAATTGCATATGTTTAAGATTATTTTACCAAATCATCAATAGTAATGTCAAGAGCTTTTGCGATTTTGTCGCAGCCACATGATAATGTCCTAGTGTAGCCAAGTAGAAATGTCCTACCTTAACAATTTGTGTCATAATACTTCATTGTTTAATTAATAATGTTATTAAATAATTTTGGAGGGAATATTTAATAACAACAATGAA
>JAHJJO010000055.1 GCA_018822835.1 Patescibacteria group bacterium | reverse complement strand
GTGTTAATAGAGTGGAAAAAGCTTTAAAAAACAGAGATTAAATATTAAAATACATTTAATTATAAGGGTAAAGATGTTTTTGGTTTACTTTTTAAAACTGTTAATAATTTTAAAAATTCTGTGGATTATTTTTAATAACATGTTTATAAAGTTAGTTTAATTGTTTTTATAAACATGTTATTAAAAATAATTCACAGGTTATTCAGGTGGTTTTAAACACTTTATTATACCGGCATTTGGATTTTAGCGTTTATCTGCGTAAATATCTGTGTTTATCTGCTTATAAACATAGTGGAAAGCGGATAAACGCAGATATTTAGGCAGATGGTGGACGCAGATAAAAATGTCGAAGGTCTGTTTATATGCTATAAATTAATTGTTTAATGGACTCAATTTCTTGCTTGGTTTTTTTGTTAATTTTTAATTGTTTAGCGATTTTATTATAAGAGTGTATAGCGGTTGTGTGATCTCGTCCTCCTATTTCTTGTCCTATTGCAGGATATGAAAGATTACTATCTTCTCTCATTAAAAATATTGCAATTTGTCTTGGAAAAACCAACTCTTTTTGTCGTCTTTTGCCAATTAAATCTTTAATACTGATGTCATAAAATCGAGCTGTTGCTTCTAAGATGTTTTTAGCAGTAATAGCCTTTGTTCTTAATGTTGTTAATAAATCATTTAATACATCTTCAACGCTTTCTTTTGTTGGCATTGAGTTGTTAAATTCATGAACAGCTATAACACGATTTAAAGCCCCTTCTAAGTCCCTAATACTATCTTGAACATGGCTAGCAATATAATTTAAAATTTCAAAAGTTAAAGAATAATTTTTTTCTTTGCATTTTTTTTCTAAAATAGCAATTCTTGTTTCAATGTCAGGAAGTGTAATATTAACAATCATACCAGATCCAAGGCGAGATGCTAATCGTTTTTCTAACGCGGGAATAGATTTTATATGCCTGTCAGACGTAATAACAATTTGCTTGTTCATATTATGCAAGTCATTAAAAGTGTGAAAAAAAGCTTCCTGGGTTCCATCTTTGCCTCCCATAAACTGAACATCATCAATTAATAATAAATCAACATTGCGATAACGGTCTTTGAAATCTTTTGCATGTCCGCCGCGAACAGTATTTATGTAATCATACGAAAACGTTTCGCTTGTAGCATAAAGAACTCTGTCGGTTGTTTTAATAGCTAAATTGCCAACTGCTTGTAGAAGATGAGTTTTACCCAAACCAACCCCGCCATGAATTAAAAGCGGATTATAGGTTACGCCTGGATTTGCGACAACAGCCTGACAAGCCGCGCATGCCAATTCATTGCCTTTTCCAACAATAAATGTGTCAAACAAATAGCGAGAATTTAACCCAAAACGATTTGTGGTCACTGGTTTATTATTATGATAATTATTACCATCAGTACTTGTTTGATTTATTGGCTTATTAGTATTAAAAAATTCGTTTGTTTGAGTATTTTTTTGAATTTCTGTTTTATAAAGCACTTGTTTTATTTTAATGTTAGTTATGTTTTTTAAAGAAGTGTATATTTCTTTGTGATATTTTCTTTCTATCCATGTTTTTGTAAAAATATTTGGCACCCCAATAACAACTTGATCATCTTCAAAAGAGGAGATAAAGGTTTGTTTAAGCCATGTAATAAAATTAGCTTTAGACAGGTTTAATTCCATTTCGCCTAAAACCGCTTGCCAAATTTGATTATTATCCATATAATTTAAAAAAATTTATTCCGTGGAAAGCAAATTAAACAGAACTCACAACAAAAACAGTATAGCAGATAAATTTTGATATGAAAACCCTGTCAATGTTTATAACTTGTTGATAAGTGCCTTTTTATTGACATTTTTAATATGTTTGGATATAGTAAAGTCAATGATTAAAGCATATTTTAAGAAATATATTGTATCGCTGTTGTGGCATTATAGCAGGCGTTGCTTTTTGATAAAGCTAATAAAATAAACTAAAAAGAAGGAGGATTGTCATGGAAAAGCTAAAAATTATTGGATCAATTATTGGGTTAGTTGTTTTAATTATTATTTTTCGCGCAACAGACGATCATTTAAGATTTCAACTTAGCCAGTTTAAGAGGCTGATGTTTTTTAATGATTTGTATAGTATAAACACTTTTATTCTGCTTTTGCTGATATTTCTTGCATTTAAAATGTTGATTCAAAAATAAGGAGGGAAAAATGAAAGCAATTATTTGTTTTGCGGAAATCGTGGCCATTCTTTATGTCGGGATTGCAATAGGCATAGACGAAGATAAAAAGACAATTAAGGACGGATAAGAAAGTTTGTAAAAAAAACTTTCTGTTCGTCCTTTTATAATATAAAAAAACTTGGATAAAAACCGAACTTGCAAAATTATTTCACACAACGTTCGCGTATATCTGATGTTTGCCGTAGCATAGCGGAGCAAAATATGGGTGGAGGCTCTCGAAAGAGCCGTAACCAGATATGCCGTGTTAGCTGATGTATTCCTTTTCTTTATTCCGACAGCAGTCGGAGTTGTTTTAAAAATTTTAAAACTTCTTTTTTTGTTTTGGATTTTGGGCAGAGGGGTTAGGGGTGAATGCCCAAAATCCAAAACTCCTATGATAGAAGTCAGATTTTATTATTTCCTAAAATTTGTTTTACAAATTGATCCATTGAATTCCAGTCAGGAGACCCGTCTTTAAAAGGTATTATAATTTTTGTATTTTCTATTCTTGTTTGATTAAATTTTCTGCCGTACGAGTATCTGAATTGTTCTTTGTTTAACAGCGTTTGTATGAAAATTGCCATATTAACTGACATTTTAAACCTTGGAATTAATTTTTCTACATGGTCGCTCGCAGTAAAATTTTCTTTTTGATAACTACAATAACCTATTGTTGCGGAATCAAGCGTTAAAACGTTGCCTTTATCTGTAAAATAATTATAATATCCATCTATACCATTATTTGTAGCTCTGGTTGTTACGTATGGATATTCACCCTGACCAATTTCTTCTAGTTTCTTTTTAGGCGTTGTTTTGCTACCAATAATATCAAAAATCTTATTGATTTCAATTGGCTTCCAATTTTTTATATCTATATTTTTTTCATCATCAGTTTCTTTTTCAAATATTTTTCTTTTATCCATATCTTCCAGAATAGTCGAAATTATTTCATAAATATTTTCTATGCCTGTTTCTTTTTTTATGTTGCAAATTAGGTGATCTTTTATGGTATTTTTGAAGTCTCTAATTGTTAAATTTTTATAATTTGTTTTTACATATGCCAAAGCCGACCACTCATCTGTGGGGCCAACATTTTTTAACACAGAATAACCGGCGGTTTCTTTTCTGTTTCTATAATCCAAAAGCCATTGTTTTTTTATTTTTCCCCATTTGTCATTTCTATCCACTCTTTGATTTTTGTAATTTACAAAGCCATCATTATTCCATAGGGCAAACCAAGTTTGTGTTTTGTCGTTGTGCGGCTTGTGTGCCTCAAAAACCATTATACAGGTATGAGTGCCAACGCCTTTAAATAAATCTGACGGCATAATCATTACGGCTCGTAATGTGTGTTTTTTCATTATTCTTTCTCTGATGTCATTATCGTTGTTCGTGCACCTAACCGGTAATATTGCTATTCCAATACCGCCAACATTTAAAACATCCAACATGTAATCTGCAAAACCAAGTTCTTTCTCCTCCTCCTTTTTTTGTGAGTATGGTGGGTTGATCATCCCGATATTGCATTGATATTTTCGAAGGTCCTCTTTCTTCATATCAAAGCAGTTGTCTTGTAAAAGATTTGTTTTGCCATCGCCACGAATAATCATGTTTGCGCAGGCTAAAGCAAACATATTTGTTTGAGTTTCTATGCCAACTAGATTATTTTTATAAATATTGTCAATTTCAGATACAGTCGGGTCATCGGTGAGCATGTGCTCCATAGCTGAAATTAAAAATCCGCCAGTTCCAGCACAAATGTCGATTACCCTTGAGTTTTTATTAACTTCTGATAGTTCACAAAAAAGATCAGTGATGTGCGGTGGTGTCAAAACAATACCAAGCCCTTTTCCGTCGCCACCAGTATAACGTAAAAATTCAGAGTAAAATTTACCTATTATATCCATGTTGTTAACCTTTTTTATGAATGGATACACTTTTTTATGAATATCAAACAAAAATTTATGAAGGATATTATTATCATGCGAAGGATTTTTAGTATCAATTTCGCCTCTCGTTAAATAAGTATGGGTGGTGATAAAACCGAATTCTCTTTTTAGAGTTTCTATTTTATTTTCGGGTATATTAGCTTCCCTTAAGCCATCTTCTATAGATTCAATGATTCTATTTGCTAATTTTTTCGGATTAGTTATGCTCGGATATTCATTCACGAAGTCACCACTTTCTAAGGCGAGCAGTAACGCCCCCACCAGCAAGGGTTTTTCAGCTTCTTTTAATTTTGCCTCATCTCTCATTTCGTCATGCAATTTTTTTGCGTATTGCATCAAATCTTTTTCAGAAATAATGACCGAGTCTTTTTCATGAAATAAAGAATAGTAATCGTCGTATGCCATCAAATTAGTGTACCTTTTTGGAAAATATCTTTTTTCATTTTTGTTCCATTGGAATATTGATAATTTATAATTATTTTTTTCTTCTCCGCTGATTGCAATTGCAATTATATTAAATTCGTTTTTTAGAAAAGATGCATAGTGCAAAACACCATCAACGGCAAAATCTTTTGGGTTATCCACTTTTTTGCTAACGTGATTTTTTATATGTGCTTTGCATTCAATAACTATAACAACATCTGAGTTTTTTTTCCTTATTATAAACTCTGGGTAGCCAGTACCGGACCCTGATTTACTGGCTTTGGATAATAAATTATTTATTATTCCACTATCACTTTGTTGTTCCTCAATAATTATGTCAGGCGTTGCAAAATAACCGAGTGCGGTTAGTTTGTTTTTAATTATTTTTTCGGTTTTTCTTTCGTTCATATTATTGAATTTTATAATTATATTATACCTAAAAATCGCAAAAAAAGAAAATTTATGACCAATTTACAATCGGCTTTTTAATAATATATTTAACAACACCATTTATCAAAAATTTATCTGTTTCATGTATAAAAATAGTCGGATGATTTTCTGTTGATTCGGACATTAGAGAAATAATTTTATTTTTTGTATCTATTAATAATTTTTTTATATTCGCGCAATTATCAATAATTGCTAAAACGTAATCATTCGGCTTGGGTTGTTTTTTTGAATCAATTATTACATAGTCACCATCTTCAATATTTTGTCCGTTGACATTAGCCCTATTCATGGAGTTACCAGAGGCTTTAATAGCAAGCAGACCATCACCAGCTTTAATAATATTTTTGGATACTTTAATATAGCCTTCTAAATTTTCTTCGGCGAAAATATTTGCATCGCCGCAGTTTGCCGATCCTAAAACAGGAATTGCCAAAAATAATCCTTTTTGAGGCTCCTCATTTTTTATTTTTCTTATTTCGCCAGTTTTTTTATCAATTTTAATAAAACCCTTGTCTTCAAGTTTTTTCAAGTGATAAGAAACCTTAAAGGGGTGGGGTTCACCGATCAATCTGCCAATTTGCCTAAGTCCATCTCGTTTTAGATTTAGTTTATCGGCAAAATTTAAAATTTTTTGTTGAATATAATGCATATCTGTATTTAACATCTTATATTTTTAGTATATTCTTTTACTTAACACTTGTCAAGTATTTAGTAAAGCGTCAAAAGGTTGACAATAATTTATACTTTTGCTAAAATTATATTGAAAATCTCAGGAATCAAAAACGGGGCTTCGTCGAACCCCGCTTGAAAATGTGCGGTTGATTATCCGCACAATGCCCTTAATAATTAAAGGATAACATATTTTCAGTTTTTGGGAAAGATTAATCATTAATTTTTTTACTATGGCTTTTTCACAAGAAACCATTGACCAAGCTTGGCGTCGAGCCGGAGGAAAATGCGAATGTACTCTTAAAAACTGTGGTCATACTGGAAGATGTAATAAGGTGCTAGATCCACGGAATTCCACTCTTGGAAAAAAATGGTATGCACATCATGTTGTTTCTCAAGATGCTGGCGGTTCTGATGGACTCGATAACTGCCTAATTTTGTGCGTTGGTTGTCATGAAAATACTGGGAGTTACGGAGGATAAGTTAGGTACTAAACCGCCATTGTTAATTACTTTGGCGGTTTTTTTGTTTCTTGAAGAATTAAATAAATCGTTTTCGTAGCGGAGCGGAGAAAACACCTTATACCCCTCTAAAATTAAAGAAAAAGAAATTTGAAAATTTTTTAAAACAATTGGGCGGTAGCCCAAAAAAGAAAAGGAATATTTCACACAACTAGTTTATAT
>JAHJJO010000054.1 GCA_018822835.1 Patescibacteria group bacterium | reverse complement strand
CATAAAGATTTAATAATTTATGGCGCTCGTTAAGCAATTCATATTGGGGAGAATAAGGTAAGTCAATTTCTTGAATTATTTTTTTTTCTTTCAGAGAAAATGTTTGAAATTTTATAGTTTTATTTATATCATCATTATCATGCTCATCTATTTGCGTTATTAAAAAAAGATAATCATCTTTAATTAGATAATCTAAATACTTTTCTCCATTCATTAAAATTGCGCTTTTGTTATTACTAAAATCAAATAAATTTATTGAATTCTTGTATTGATAATATAATTGATTGTAATTGTTCTCATTCCACTTAATGTTTTCAATGTTTTGCCCTATTAATTTATTTAAATCAAGCGATTGTTTTGTGTTTTTTAAATCAATTATATTGTTATTTACTAAAATTTTTTGGCTGTCAGGAGACCAACAAAAAAATTTTGCCCTATTAAATACTTGCGAAGCAACTTTAACAGGGTAAACTTTGTCTTGAGCTTGCGGCCAAGTTAAAATTTGAAGCTCATTATCTAAATCTAAAATTGTGATTTGTTGATTGTTGTTCAAAATTGCTGAATATTTTTTGTTAGGTGAGACAGCAATTTTTTGAATGGCTGTATAGAAAATTTGGACAGGCAATTCTTTTTTTAATAAATAAACTTCTTCTATATAAGTTGTTTGTCCTGGATAAATATTTAACTTTTTTTTCCAAGACCAATGCCCGCGCAATTTTAATTGGACATCATATTCTCCTGGAAGTAAATTTTGAATTTTATCAGGAGTTTTAAGATAACTTTCCGTTTTTGAAAAATATTTTTTAAAAAATAATTGTTGCGGTTTATTATTTAAATATATTATTGCGCCTTTTGGTTTTGTATTTATAATGAACATCCCTGTCTTTTGAAGTATCTGATTAAATTTAATTGGCCAACTCAATGTTATTCTATAACCAACAGCATGCAAAATAATCAATGGCGTAATTATAAAAAAGATTAATACAAATAATATAAAAAGTTTTTGACGTGTTTTGTAACGCATAACGTAGAACGCATAACGCGTAACGTAATTAAACCTCATGGCATTTTGTCGATTCTATCAATCCCAACTTAACATATTGGCGCATTATTGAACGTAAATTATCATAAAAATTCATATCGTTATGCGTTCCACGTTACGCGTTCCACGTGTTTCAGGTATTCTTCTGCAAACATTTTTAAATCTCCATCCAGCACGTTATCAATATCCTGCGTTTCATATTTTGTTCTGTGATCTTTTACCATTTTATACGGCTGCATTACATAAGAGCGTATTTGTTTTCCCCATTCCGCTTTTTGCGCGGTTCCTCGTATTTTTAATTCTTTTTGTTCTCTTTCTTCTTCTTCTAATTTATATAATTTTGATTTTAATATTTTTAACGCTGTTTCTTTGTTTTGATGTTGAGAACGTTCTGTTTGGCAACTCACAGAAATATTTGTTGGTTTATGCGTTATGCGAACAGCAGAATCTGTTGTGTTTACTCCTTGTCCTCCTGGACCAGAAGATTTAAAAACATCAATTCGCAAATCATAATCTTTAATTTCTAATTTCTCCTGCTCATGTAATTCTGGAATAACTTCCACTAACGCAAATGAGGTATGTCTCATTTGTTCAGCATCAAATGGCGAGATCCGCACTAAACGATGCACGCCATTTTCACTGCGCAAATATCCGTAAGCCCAATTGCCTTGTATGTTTATAACAACGTTTTTAATGCCTGCTTCACTTCCTGTTGTTCTATTTATTATTTTTGTTTTCCACTGCATTTTTTCAGCAAATCGCAAAAACATCCGTTCTAATATTTGTGCCCAATCTTGAGCGTCAACGCCTCCTGTTCCGGAATGAATGGATAAAATAGCGTTGTTTTTATCATATTTTCCAATAAATAAAGTAAAAAATTCTAATTTTTTAAACTTTTTTTTTAATTTCACATACATCTTATCTAATTCATTAAGCATTTGTTCGTCTTTTTCTTTTTCCACCTCAATCGCTAATTCTTCTAAATCTTTTATTTCTTTAAATAGCGCTTCCCAATTATTTACTGTTTCTTCTAATTCTTCCACTTCTTTGCTAATCTTCACAGCATTTTTTTGATTTTTCCAAAAATCAGGCTGATTCATTTTTAATTTGTTATTTTTAACTTTTAATTTTTTACCATCAATGTCTAAAAGCCCCCTTGTATTTAGGAGGCTTTTACACAATTCTTTAATTTTTTTAATTTGATCAACCATATTATCAACATCCTAATTGTCGGGAGTCGCACTCCCGACAACTAATTTCTAATTTCTAATTGTTCCACGTTATGCGTTATGCGTTATGAGAATATTACCTAATATAATTCAATGGATTGTGTTTGCGTCCATTAATAATTACTTCAAAATGCAAATGCGGTCCAGTTGACCATCCAGTTGACCCCATTGCTCCAATTGATTCACCCTTGCCAACTTTTTGTCCTGTTTTAACATAAAATTTTGACAAATGCGCGTATCTTGTTTTCTTGCTACCGCCATGATCAATAATTATGTTATATCCATATCCAATTGACCATCCAACATACTGAATAACGCCAGTATCCGTAGCGTAAATTGGAGTTCCTATCTTATTCGCGATATCTACAGCAAAATGTCGCCATGAATAATATTGTGTAATGCGATATCCCTGTGTTGGCCAAATCATTTTATTTCCTGAAACTATTTTCGGTTGAGTTATAGTCTTTTTAATTACCTGAAAACCGCTATATTTTTCAACAATAGGCGCTGTATATTCCGCTTTTGTTCCACCTGGAATAATTAATTTTTGAGCAATAGTTAAATTAGCATCCTCGCCTAACTTATTTGCTTGTATAATTTTTTCTTTATCTGCTATATATTTTTTAGCAATCGCGTTCAGAGTTTCTCCTCTCTTGACTATGTGAACTATGCCGCTTATTGGTAAAATAACCAATTTGTCTCCTGGCCTAATTATACTATAAGCGCTTAAATTGTTCTCCCATAAAATGGTATTTACAGTTACTTCAAATTCATCAGCAATCGTGCTCACAGAGTCTCCTGCTTTTACTATGTATTCAACAATTTCTGTACGAATTTTTTTTACTTTCTTTGTAGTTATGATATCTGGCTTAATAATTGCTCCGTCCTTATGGTCTTCAAACATCATGCTTTCTTGTTTTTTTAGCTCTTCTAACGATCCCATAACAGCCCTTGCCTGATATTTGATCGCTGATAAATCATCTAAATATAAATTCGGTTGTTGAGCAAGACTAAATTCTTTATCAGCAAATTCTTCAATAAGCTCTGTTTCATCTTGAATTTTCATAAACTCGCTTTTAACTAAATGCGTGATAATGGCGTTGGAAATTTTTGTCTCTTTAGTAGTTTTTGCTTTTGTTTTATTAATTAAATTAATTGAAACTGTTATTAAAATGATTGCAACAATTACAAGATGCGCCAATTTTTTATGGAATAAAAATAAAAAAACTTTTTTGCGTATTTCCAACCATCCTAATTGTTTAATAACCGTTATGTAACAACGATAAATTTTTACTACTACTTTATAGAAAAAAAATTGAATAATAATAAATATTGGACGAAGAATAACTTTTATTAAAAAAACTATCGCATACTTTATTAATAAAAGAAACGATTTTATTAAAAAAATTAATACATTTACTAATATTTTTT
>JAHJJO010000053.1 GCA_018822835.1 Patescibacteria group bacterium | reverse complement strand
CTTTGTTTTTGGAAAATGCGAATCTTAAAAATGTAAACGATTTTATTAAAAAAAATTATAAAAAATGGATAAAAAATAATCAAACTTTTGCTTTGTATGTTAAAAAAAGCAGTGAAATACAAGAAAGCAGAGAAAATATAATTAATAAAATCGCTGAAAATATTAAAAGAAAAGTAAATTTAAGCAAACCAAATAAAAAAATTTTTATTGAAGCGAGAAAAAATGAATGGTTTTTATATTTTAAAAAACAAAAATGTTTAGATGGCCTGCCAATAGGAAGTCAGGGAAAAATTATTTCTTTAATTTCAGGAGGAATAGATTCTCCAATATCCTCTTATTTAATAGCAAAACGCGGAGCTGAAAATATTTGGTTGCATTTTCATAGCTTTCCCATGGTTTCCAAAGCAAGCATTGAAAAAATAAAAGAATTAGCAAAAATATTTACAAATTACCAGCCACGGCTAAAAATATATTTTATTCCTTTTTCAGAAATTCAAACAAAATTAAAAATAAAAATTCCGTCAAAATATTTAGTTTTATTTTACAGAAAAATAATGTTGCAAATCGCGGAAATGATTGCTAAAAAAGAAAAATGCCGGGCATTGGTTACTGGAGAAAGTTTGGGGCAGGTGAGCTCTCAAACTTTATTAAATATTAATATTACTCAAAATAGTTTAAAAATTCCTGTTTTACGTCCGTTAATTGGGATGAATAAAGAAGAGATTATAGATCTTGCGCAAAAAATTAATACTTACAACATTTCAATTAAACCGCAGGAGGATTGCTGCACTTTGTTTGTTCCAAAGCACCAAACAGCCGCTGGAAAAATTGAGCATGTTAACGAACTTGAAAAAAATTTAAAAATAAAAACATTAATTTCAAAAGCCCTTACAAAAGCTGAGGTTATTTATTTTTAAATTTACAATTCAATTACACTCCCTATTGCTACACTTAACCTCTCCATCTTTACCTTTAATTAATAGTGCTTTGCAGTTTGGACATTTTTCGCCAGTTGGCTTGCCCCAGAAAGCTGTTTTGCAATCAGGATATTGGTCGCAAGCGTAAAATATTCCGCGCTTGCCTCGTTTTTGAACTATCTCTCCTTTATTGCAAACAGGACAGGTTATTCCTGTTGAGTTATTATTTTCTTTAATATTTTTAATGCTTTTACATTTTGGGTATGCTGAACATCCTAAAAATGGTCCAAATTTTCCATTTCTTAAAGTCATAGATTCTCCACATTTTTCGCATTTTTCATCTTTATATTTATCTTCTAATTTTTTTAATTCTTCACTTTTCTCTTTATCTATTTTTTTATTATTTTCTTTCATACTTTTTATATTTTTACATTTAGGATAAGCGCTACAAGCTAAAAATTTTCCATAGCGCCCTGTTTTAATTATCATGGCTTCCCCGCACTTATCGCATTTTTCATTTGATTTTTCTTCAGGCATAATATCTGTTTTATTAATAGTCTTATTTTTGTCTTCTAAATTTTTGTGGAATGGATAGTAAAAATTTTCCACCACTGGCTGCCATTTTGTTTTTCCATGCGCTATGTTGTCTAAATTGTTTTCCATTTGCGCTGTAAATTTATAATCAACAATATTGGAAAAATGTTTAACTAACAAATCATTAACCACAAAAGCGATTTCTGTTGGCGCTAATTTTTTATTGTCATCCCTAATAACATAATTTCTTGATTCTATTGTTGAAATAGTCGGCGCGTAGGTTGATGGTCGTCCAATCCCATATTTTTCCATTTCTTTAACAAGCCCGGCATCAGAATATCTTGCAGGCGGTTTTGTCCAATGCTGTTCTGAATTTAATTTATTTAAATTTAATTTTTCATCTTTTTCAATATTAGGCAGTTCTATTTCTTTGCTTTTTTCAGGATAAATTTTTAAATATCCGTCAAATTTTAATATTTGTCCTGTTGCGCGAAATTGATATTGCGTAAAGACGAGGCCTTGCCTCGTCTTTACAGCGTCAACATCAACAATTGTCGCGTCAACAATGGCTTCAGGCATTTGGCTTGCTAATGATCTTTGCCAAATTAATTTATATAATCTTTGTTGTTGATTATCTTTTATGGATTCAGAAACACGATTTGCGTTAGTCGGCCTTATTGCTTCATGAGCTTCTTGAGCACCCTTGCTTTTTGTTTTAAAAATTCGCGGATTTTGCAAACAATATTCTTTGCCTAAATGTTTTATTAAATATTTTTGCGCATCTTTTAAAAACTGGCTAGACAAATTAAGCGAATCTGTTCTCATGTAGGTAATAAAACCACTTTCGTAAAGTCGTTGGCTAAGCATCATTGTTTGTTTTGCTGAAAAACCAAGCCATCGATTTGCAGTTTGCTGGAGCGTTGAGGTTGTAAATGGTTTTGGAGGATTTTTTTTATTTTGCTTTTTTTCAACATTAGCAACGATATATTCAACGTTATTTAATTCTTTCAAAATTTCATCTGCTTGCTTTTTATTTT
>JAHJJO010000004.1 GCA_018822835.1 Patescibacteria group bacterium | reverse complement strand
CTCCGCCCCAGTTCGCCACGGCGAACTGGGGCGGAGCTGTTTTTGGAAACTTAGTTTCTACGTAGTACGCTTCTCCTTCTTTCCACGAAAAACTAATTCCCATTAATTCTGCTGTAAACGGATCAACTGACGTCGCTTCTGTGTCAAAAGTAAATTCTTTTTGCTTTTTTAATTCATTAAAAAATAATTCAAATTTTTCATCATCATCAACTAAAATATAATTAAACTGTTTTTTATTTCGCGCAAACTTATTTTCAAATTCTAATTTTTGATTCATTATTCCTGATTCATTATTTCTGATTCCTTGAATTCTAGGCAATAAAGACTTAAATTCTAGTTCACTAAATAATTGGACAACTTTACTTTTATCAAAATCGCCAAATTTAGTTTTTTCTAAATCAAATTCAATATCCACATCGCATTTTATTGTCGCTAATTTTTTTGATAAATATGCATCGTCTTTATGTTTTTTTAACAACTCAACAATCCGTGATTTGATTAAAAGTTTACTGCTATCTGCTATCTGTTGTCTATTATCTAAATATTTATAAACATTTTCCAAATTTCCAAATTGCTTCAATAATTCAATAGCAGTTTTTTCGCCTATCCCGCGAACTCCGGGAATGTTATCACTTGGATCTCCGCGCAATGCTTTGTAATCAATCATTTGCTTTGAATTTAATCCTCCAAAACGATTTTGTACTGCTTTTTCATCATAAATTACGCTATCAGACAGACCTCGGCTCATTGTGTAAACTTTGGTGTGATTATTAATTAATTGTAAAATATCTAAATCGCCGGTTACAATAATAGTAGAAATCCGATTTCCAAAAACAGAAGTTGAACTTCTGTCAGCTTTGGCTGACAGAAGTTCAACTTCTGTTTTTGGAAATCGGATTTCTTTACTAATAGTTCCAATTAAATCATCAGCTTCAAATCCATCTTTTTCATAAATTGGAATATTAAAAGCATGCGCTATTTCTTTTATTCTTGGAATTTGTTTGTACAATTCATCAGGAGCTTTTTCTCTGTGAGCTTTATATTCCGCAAACTCTTTATGCCTAAATGTTGGAGCTTTTTTATCCAAAGTCAAAACAACATAACTTGGTTTAAATTCTCGTAATGCCTTAATTAGCACAGTGGTAAAACCATAAACAGCATTAGTTATTTCCCCCTTTTTTGTTGCTATTGTTAGCGGAAGCGCGTGAAAACTGCGATGAATCAACGCATTTCCATCTATTATTAACAATTTTTCTTTTTTATTTTGCATAATTTAATTTTAACATAGTTTTCATTAGACACAAGGCAAATTTTATGTTAATATGTTGAAATGTTTGGATATTAATATGATAAAAAATAATATAATTATTAAAGGAGCCAGGACGCATAATTTGAAAAATATAGACATTGAAATTCCGCGAAATAAATTAGTTGTAATTACTGGTTTATCTGGATCAGGAAAATCAAGCTTGGCTTTTGATACGATTTACGCTGAAAGCCAAAGGCGATATCTTGAATCTTTGTCTTCTTATGCCAAACAATTTATTGGTTCAATAAACAAGCCAGACGTTGATTTAATTGAAAGCCTGCCTCCGACAATAGCAATACATCAAAAATATACTGCTCAAAATCCTAGATCCACTGTTGGAACTATAACGGAAATTTATGACTATTTGCGTCTATTATTTGCGCGCGTTGGAATTGTTCACTGTCCTAAATGCAACAAAGAAATCAAAGAACATTCTATTGCTGAAATTATTCAACTTATCCAAAAACAATATAAAAATCAAAAAATAATAATACTCTCTGTTCTTACTAAAGATAAAATTTTACAGTCCGAACTGAATTTAAAGTCTAAATTAAATGAATTAGTTGATGCTGAGATTAAAAAAATTAGATTAAATGGAAAGATTCATAATATACATGAAATAAAAAACACCTCATTGCATCAATATAATAAGCAAAATATTGACGCTGTTGTTAAAATTGCAGTTTTAACTAAATCGCAAAAAGCTGTAATCTTCCTTGAAAAATATGTAAAAAAAGCTTTTGAATTGTCTAATGGAGCAATAATAATCATTTCTGTTAATAATTGCAAACCAAATGAAACAATATATTTTCAAAAATTTGCATGCTTAGAATGTGGCATTACTATTCCAAAATTAGAGCCATATCATTTTTCATTTAATTCTCCTCATGGCGCTTGCCAGTGTTGTTCAGGAATTGGAACAAAATTTAAAATCGACCCGAAGTTAGCTGTTAATTTTAATTTAACAATCGCACAAGGAGCAATCAAGCCATTCAAATGCAATGTTGTTAAAAATTTTAATCAAAAAATGTCTGATCTAGAAGTAATGGCTAAAAAATATAGTTTTAATATTAATACGCAACTTAAAAATTTAACAAAACAGCAATTAAATTTTTTATTTTATGGCGCAGGCATAGAGACGGAAGAGACAGAAAAAACAGAAGTCCGACTTCGGGGAGCTCCCCGAAGTCGGACTTCTGTTTTTTCTGTCTCTGTCTCTGAAAGTAAATTTAACGGTATTCTTAATATTTTGGAACAATGTTATTGCCAATCTAATTCTGATTTTATTCGCAAAGAAATAAAGCAATATATGCAAATTGTTATTTGTCCTGAATGCAATGGAAAACAGCTTAAGCCAGAGGCCCTTGCTGTTAAAATTAATGATTTATCAATTCATGATATTACTTCGCAAAGCATTGATCAAATAATAAGCATTTTTAATGGTTTAATAAAATTATGGCAAAAAAATAAAAAAATTCAAAAAATTACTTCTCAAATTATTCAAAACATCCAATCACGTCTTAAAGCTCTCTCTGGCATAGGGCTTGGATATTTAACCCTGAATAGATCTGTAAATACTTTATCTGGAGGAGAAATTCAACGTGTTCGTTTAGCAGGACAAATGAGTTCAAATTTAGTAAACATTCTTTATATTCTTGATGAGCCATCTATTGGCATGCATCAAAAAGATATTAATAAATTAATTAGTATATTAAAAAAATTACGCGACTCAGGAAATAGCGCCATTGTTGTTGAGCATGACGCTGATATTATGCGATCCGCTGATTATATTATTGATATTGGGCCTGGAGCTGGAGAAAATGGCGGAAAAGTTGTTGCTAAAGGATCAGTAAGTCAAATTAAAAAATCAACAAATTCTTTAACAGGGCAATATTTATCAGGGGAAAAATTTATTCCCATGCCTGTTAAACAACGCGTTGGTTCAGGCAAGTTTTTAAAAATAATAGGCGCTGATGAACATAATTTAAAAAACATTGATGTTAAATTGCCATTAGGAAAATTAATCGTTATTACAGGAGTGTCTGGTTCAGGTAAGTCAACTTTAATGATTGATATTTTAGCTAAAACTTTAGCGCAAAAATTTTATCGCGCAAAAGAAAATCCTGGCAAGCATAAAGAAATTCTTGGATTAGAATTTATTAACAAAGTAATTAATATCAATCAATCGCCAATTGGAAGAACTCCTCGTTCTAACCCAGTAACTTATACAGGCGCTTTTAGTCATATCCGAGAATTGTTTGCTTCTGTTCCAGAGGCAATTATAAAGGGTTATAAAAAAAGTTACTTTTCTTTTAATATTATAGGAGGCAGATGCGAGGCATGTTCAGGAGATGGAATGATAAAAATTGAAATGCAATTTTTGCCTGACATTTATGTTGAATGTGAAATTTGCCATGGCAATAGATATAATAATGAAGCTTTGGAGATTTATTATAAAAAAAGCCAATGGTCAGAAGAAAGTAAAAATATTTCCGATGTTTTAAATATGACAGTTGAGTCAGCAATGAATTTTTTTAAAAATACTCCTTCTGTTTACCAAAAATTGTCAATGCTTTACGATGTAGGGCTTGGTTACATTAAGTTAGGTCAGTCAGCAACAACTCTTTCAGGCGGAGAAGCGCAAAGAATTAAATTAGCCGCTGAATTGTCTCGTTGTTCAACAGGCAAAACTTTATATATTTTAGATGAACCAACAACGGGCTTGCATTTTGATGATATAAAAAAATTATTATCCATATTAAATCAGCTTGTTGATAAAGGCAATACGGTTTTAATTATTGAACATAATTTAGATGTTATAAAATCATCTGATTGGATTGTTGATTTAGGACCAGAAGGCGGAGATAAGGGCGGAGAAATTATCGCGCAAGGCACCCCAAAAGATATTATTAAAATAAAAAAAAGTTGGACAGGGCAGTACTTAAAATCAATTATCAATTAGCAATTAGCAATTAGCAATTATCAATTATTAATTATCAATTAAATTATTATCAAAACATTTTAAAACGGAGGTAAAAATTATTACTGGATTAAAAGGCAGAAATAAAATTATAAAAATAGGGCAGTTTTGACATTAAAATGTGTTTTTGCTAAAATAATTAGTGTAAAAAAGTGAAAAATTTTAAAAAATTTTAAAGGTCGATTTTCACTACAAAAATAAATTAAATAAATAAACCAAATTCACAATCTTATGAATAAAAAAATTATTATTATTATCACAATTGTTGTTGTGGTTTTAATAGCTGTTATTGCTTTTAAAGCAAATCATCCTTCGCAACCTTTAATAGAAACAGAATCGCAGCAAACACCAGGGTCAATTCAACAAACAGAATCGCGATCTTTGCCGGCGGAGCAAACGCCAGAGCAAACACAAACACAAGATTCAGAACAAACATCGGAAATTACACCAACTGCTCCAACTGAAAATGTTGATGATATAGCAAACGATCTTTTGCAGGAAATAACTGACGAGCAATCCATAATGGAAGGAGAAGAAAATGACGCGATATCAAATGAAGCGGATCAAGCGATTAGTGATTTTGGTCAATCATATGGAGAAGATGAATTTTAACAAAATAACTTCAATTGTTCTCGGTGTAGTGATAAGCGCAAATCTATTATTAAGTCCTATTGTAAGCTTTGCTCAATCAACACGCGATGATATTAAAGCAAAAAGAGCCTCGTTGTTTTGTGACCGCATTTCCAATCTTTCAGGAATTGACCAAAAAATAGCTGAACGCGAAGCAACAATAGAGCAAAAACGCGCTGACAGAATAAACAGATTAAAAGAAAAAAGAAATAGGGGCAATGAAAGAAGGGTCGCAGCGCGCGCAAAATGGGACGTGAACCGTGCCGAGCGTTATAAAAAACTTCTTGAAGCGAGCGCTATGACTGATGAGAAAAAACAGGCTATAATTGTATTTAAAACAACCTTGGAAGAAGCTACAAAAATGCGACGCGCAACCATTGATTCGGCAACTCAAACTTTTCGCGCCGGAGTTGATCAAGAAATACGCGCGGAAGGGACCGCAATCAAAGCAATGATCAACACATTTAAAAGCGATATTAGATCCGCGACAGAAAAAGCTAAAAATGATTGCGCGAGTAGCGCTGATTCCGCGACAGTAAATCAAGTTTTGCGCTCAAGCATAAAAGTGGCTATGAAGCAATTCACCACTGACATAAAAAGTCTTGGATTAAAAGACGCGATAAAACCGTTTACTGAAGCACGGAAGGAAGCAAGCAAGCAGGCAATAGAAACTTTTAAATCAACAATGCAAAAAGCAATAGAAGATTTAAAAGCCGCTCTTGAAGCTTAATAACATTCATAAAAATTAAGTTTTAACTAAAAACCAGCCCATTGGGCTGGTTTTTAGTTAAAAAAGTGTGTTGACTTTTTATAAAATAAATTTTATTAT
>JAHJJO010000052.1 GCA_018822835.1 Patescibacteria group bacterium | reverse complement strand
CCGCTTGCGCGAGGATGACAATTTAGGCAGTATTTTATAATTTGAATGCATTTCGTAATCCAAGGTAACTAATGACAATCATTAAAAAGGAGGTGATTTAAAAAAGGTTTTTTGTGAGTTTTTGTGTCATAAACAAAATTCTCTATGCTCTCCGAATGTGTGTTCGGACTGATGAGTCCAGCCTCTGCTAAGGTTATTACCGGCAAGCCAAAAGGACGAAAGCAAAAAAAAAGAATAAAAAATCCGTTATGGCATTATAAACCGTAACGGATTTTTTATTTCACTGTAATACTAATCTTTCCAAAATTTTTAACTAATTCCTTCGCTAATTTTTGAGTGCGGACAGGGAATTTTTTTGAGAGCTTTAGAAATTTTGTTTTAGAAAGCTCGTGAAGGTTAAGTTCATCATAATCTAAATAAGCTCTGCCTAAAGAAACAAAATAAAGCTGGTCAAGAAGCGCTTTTTCAGGAATGGCTATGTAGAGATTTTTTTGAAGAATATAATCACAAAAAAGACAAGGAATAATTTGATGATATTCTATTGTTTGCCCGCCTAAAGTTAATTTTTTAGTTTTATTTTTTGTGACAAATGTAGAAGTATAAGGAATTTGATTTAAAATTCCATGCAAGGCAAGAGCTGATTCACATGAAAGATAAGAAGGAAAATAAAGTGTATTAGCAATATATTGAATATTTTGCGGGGAATTATCTAAAGTATAAATGCCTTGCTTTAAACGATAAAGATCTTTATCTTTTGCTAAACGACAGCAAGTAACATATAAACTATTTTTTGGTAAATTTAGAATTTTTTTTATATCAACAATAGTAAAATAAGGCTTATTAATTTTAGTTAATTGTTTTAAAAATTTTATTCTACTTGTTTTACTTTCCATATTTAATTAAATCAGAAATTATTGGATAATAATTTTGCGGCAGTAATTTATGAAGTTCTTGTTTTATTTCTTGCGCGGTAAACGTTGTTTTTGGTAAAATAATTTTGTCATCCCTTAATAACTGTCCAACAAACCAAGCATCAAACAAATCTTTTGGCTTTTTGCGAGAAGCCAGTGCGTCAAATTTATCTTTTAATATTTGTTCTAAAGTCATTACTTTAACTAATGGTTTAAAATTAGAAGTAGGCGAAGAAGCAACTAAAGAATTGAAATTTTTATATAAAAATTTTCTTTTAGAAATTTCGATTTTAATAGATAATGTTTGCGTTAAATAATCTTGCTGAAATTTGATTAAAGCAAAATAAGTGTATCTTTTAGAGTATGTTTCTTTAAGAGATAATTCAGATTGGGATTCAATAATTTTTTTAACAATTTTTTGAAAATCATCAAAGTCCATTTTATCCAAAAGAGAAAAATCCAAATCTTCAGAAAATCTTGGAGAATTATAAATTAACCTTAAAGCAGTGCCACCTTTAAAGATTAAAATAGGAGCCAAAGAGGAGGCGTATAATTTATTTAAAATAAACATCTCCCAATATTCACGTGCAATATTATTAATATTGATTTGCAAACTTTTTGATAAATTTTCAGCTAATTTGAATTCCATATTCCTT
Organism: Patescibacteria group bacterium; assembly: GCA_018822835.1. GTDB lineage: Bacteria > Patescibacteriota > Patescibacteriia > Patescibacteriales > JAHJJO01 > JAHJJO01. The sequence continues at coordinate 3,539 of JAHJJO010000052.1, read as the reverse complement.
AACAAATTTGTTAATAATCCAAGAACTTACTTTTAAGTATATCACGCATAAAACGCCTGTCAATTTTATCAAAAAAATAGGCCGGAATTATTTATAGAATTTAAAATTAAATTAAAACTATAAATAACCCGACCTGATAATTCGTCTACTTAATCCTCCTCAGCCACAGGATAAGAGCCTAAAGTTTTAAAACTTTGGCACTTCTCTTTGGCTATCTTTAAAGCTGCCGACAATTTCTCATCGGACTGATGTCCGTCAATATCAACAAAAAAACGATACAACCCTAAACCTTTTTTTGTTGGCCTGGATTCCATTTTGCACATGTTGATATTATAGACATCAAAAACTTCCAAGACTCTTAATAAACTCCCCGGCTCATTTTGTATGGTAAAAGTTAAGGAAGTTTTGTCATGTCCGGTTGGTCGAGGCATTGATTGCCCTAGTACAATAAAACGAGTCTTATTATTAGAAGAATCATTAATATTCTTCATTAATATTTTAAGTCCTGGCAAATTAGCCGCTTCTTTTGAGCCGATTGCAGCAATTGTTGGATCTTTTTTTTCTGCTACAATTTGAGCCCCTTTTGAAGTGCTACTCACTTCTACAAGCTCGACTTCAGGAAGATGCTTTTGGAGCCATCCTCTTGTTTGCGCTATTCCTTGCGGATGGGAATAGACAGTTTTTATATCCTGCAGAGTTGCACCTTGAGTTGTAATAAGATTTTGTCGAATATTTAAGACTATTTCTCCTATTACAACGATTTTTCCCTCTAGCCCAACTAGCTCGTCAAGCACCGTATTTACTGATCCCTCTGTTGAATTTTCAACAGGCACGATTGAGGTCGCGCTATAAATACCTCTTGCAATCCAATCGTAAAATGTTGTAAACACTTTACTTATTGATCTTTGAGGACAAAGTAAAAATGTTTCAAAAACATTTTTCTCTGCATTTTTTTTTCCTCTGTTTTTAATCCATTCTTTCGTTGCAATTTCAGAAAAACTTCTTTTCGGTCCCAAATACAAGACTTTCCATTGTTTCATAATATCCTCCTTTTTTTGTTTAAAACTGCCCCAACCTATTGATTCTATACTAATAGGTTTTGATTCGTTGCACCAACCACTCATTTTTTTCCTCTTTAATTTTTTTTTCTTCAATCTTTTATAAACTTGAAGTTTTAAAAGAACTTTACCCTCCTTTTTCTTAAATTAAAAACCGACCAGTTTGCCTGGTCGGTTTTGGTTTACCCTGTTGGATATTTTTTCTCCCACAGGGTAAATCAAAACCTGCCAGGCAAATGCCCAGAAGCTAAAGAAAAAGCTAAAATAAGTTTTGGTTTGTATATTTTTCATAAATTATTTTGGTGTTGGAATTTTATCTCCATTTTGTTTTAAAGTAGCTATATAACATTTTTTAATTAATTGTTTTTAAAACTTGTTTATGAACAAAACCATTGCTTGCCGCTATATTTTTGCTGTCTATTTGCCATGGTTTTCCAATAAAATCAGTTGCTTTGCCACCAGCTTCTTTGACTAATAATATTCCAGCTGCAACATCCCAAGAATTAGCTCCTGGAATTACTGCTGATTCAATGCGTCCTGCCGCGACAAAAGCCAATTCAAGAGAACCTGCACCGAATCTAAAACATTTTTTTCCACATAATCTTTGTTTATAATAATAAAGCGCAATTTTTTTAACATCAGAAAGTTTATAGCCGTGGCAAAAGGCGTTTAAAAATATATCTTTTTCTTTGACTTTGGATATTTGAATTTTTTTATTATTTAATTTAGCGCCTTTGCCTTTTTCAGCCACATACAATTCATCTAAAAAAGGAGCGTAAATTATTCCAAAAATAATTTCAGTTTTTTTATTTTCAATTTTAGCAACCGCGATAGATATTGCCCACAAAGGATTATGCATAGAAAAATTAGTAGTGCCGTCAATAGGATCAATAATCCAAAGATAATTTGATGTTCCGCTTATTCTACCAGTTTCTTCAGATAAAATTTGATGGGTTGGGAAGTTTTTTTTAACTTCATTTATTATTATCTTTTCTGAAGCTAAATCTACTTTAGTTACAATTTGATGACGGGCTTTTGTTTTGATTTCTTCGCGATTAAAATTTTTATATTCACGCAAAGCTAATTTTCCAGCTTTTTTAACAGCATTAATCGCTGTTTTTTTAATTTTATTCATAATAAACTTGTCACTTTTTTGTTTTTTAAATTTTTTTAAATATAAAATAAGTAATTGCGTAAGATCCTATAACAATAAGCATTCCAATAACAGCTGAAGTAATAATGTTTTTGGCTTTTTCTACTTCCTGCTCATTGCCACGCGCAGTCATCCATAAATATCCGCCATAAAGCATTAAAAGTAAAAACACAACTCCAAGCAAACTTAAAGCGATTTTGATAACATCGCTGATAATACTACTGACTGATGAAGTTACTCCTGTGTTATACCCAGCTCCTTTAGCGGTTTCATTTAATGCTTCATTTCCAAATGCGTTTTGTAAAGTTTCTGCTTGAACAACAGGGACTATAATACTCATTAAAATAATCAAAAAAATACTAATTTTTAGAGTTTTTTTATATTTCATAGTTTAAAATTTTATTTTTTTACCAATATAAGCCGTGACAGCGTAAGCGGCTAAAACAATAATTAGACCAATAGTTGCTGAAACAATTGTATTTTTAGCTTTTTCTACATCCTGATCATTGCCACGCGCAGTCATCCATATATAGCCGCCATAAATCATTAGACCCAAAAAAATAATGCCCAATAAAGCAATAAATATTTTAATTGCCAAACCAGCTATCTCGGCTGGACTTTTGTTTGATAAAATAATAGTTTTATGACCAGTGTTGTTGCCTGTTTTATTTAAGCCGCTATTTTCTTGAAAATTATAATCAGCTTTGACCAAAATAGAATTAGCGGAAAAGATAAAAACAATTATTATTAATAAAATTATACAGTAAAAATTTTGTTTTTTAAAATTAAACATAAATTAGTCCATAAAGTATGCTCTGAGCAATGCCCGCCGTGGATGACAAAAAGGGGCTTATAATCAATTTGAAAAAGTGACAATTCTAAATAGATTGGCTATATTCCAGTAGTTAAAGCATTGCCAATGTATGCTGTAATAGCATAGGAGGCCAAGACAATAATAAGACCAATAGTTGCTGAAACAATAAGATCTTTTGCTTTTGTAACCTCCTGCTCATTGCCACGCGCGGTCATCCATAAAAATCCTCCGTAAATCATTAAAATAAAAAATAAAACACCAACAAAAGCAAGTAAAGCCCCAACTACTTTGCCAATTATAATAGGTATTCCGTTTCCTTCTGACGCTCCTGTGTTTAATGTCTCATATAATTCGCCATAACCTACTTCCGCGGTATTTTTAAGACCATCCATAGTCTTTCCAGCCATTACCACCTGCGCTGAGCTAATTAAAAAAACGGTTAATATTATTATACAGATTATTTTAACATTTAAACATTTAAACATATAAACAAAAAAAATTTTTAATTTTTAAT
>JAHJJO010000051.1 GCA_018822835.1 Patescibacteria group bacterium | reverse complement strand
ATTATTTACCCTGTTAAATGCGAAGCAATTTTTATTTTATAAAAATTATTTAACAGGGTGAATTGAAATTTGATTATTGAAAATTGAAAATTTTATAGTTTGTTGCTGTTTTTACTTTTCTCTTTTTCCTCTTCTTGTTTTGCTTCTTCTTTTTTAATTTCTTTTTGATTTTCTTTTTCGTTGTTTTGATTATCTTTTTTATTTGCGGTATCTTTATTTTTATCCTCATCTTTATTTTCTTCTTTAACTTTTTCTTTGCTTTCCTTCTCTTTATTTTCTTTTTCTTTCTCTCTTTTCTTTTTACTTAATTTTGTTGCTTTTATTTTTTTACCTTTAATAATGCCTTTAGATATTAACATATTATTTACAACAGGTGACATGCCAGACCCTTGGCTAATCCAATATTTAATTCTGTCAGCTTTAACTTCTAAAACTTTGGTATGTGGATTATATGAGCCCAAAATTTCCAAAGCGCGGCCATAAGTATCCCTCGCTTTTTCTGAAATTATTAAGCGATAAACTGGTTTATTCTTTTTTCCAATTCTTGATAGTCTTATTGTTAACATGGTTATTAGATTAATATATAATTTAATAAAAGTCAAATTAAAATTAGTTCAATAAAGTTAAAAGTTCATAAAGTTCATAAAGTCAATTTTTCGATCTGGCCTCGTCACAGTCTCCGGAGCTCAAGCGTAGGGACTGTGAAGCACTTTTAAAAAATACAAAATTGGCTCCGCTGGAATCTCTCAGCAGAGGATTCCAGCGTTTATGTTCATGGCGTCAGAACGCACTTTTAAAAAATACAAAATTAAACATTGATAATTTAATTTTTATACCTGCTTATTTATTATTCATAAATCTTACAATCATAAATCATAAATTATTGGCGGCTGATTCGTCTTTTGCCTGTCATCTCTTTATAATATCTTAAATTTGAAACTCTTCAAAATTATAAATACTGTCTAAATTGTCATCCTCGCGAAAGCGGGGATCCAGTATTTATTGTATTAATCTGGATTCCCGCTTTCGCGAGGATGACACAAAGGACGTTTCAAATTTACGGAAATCAATAACTATAAAAAAAGAGAGGAATAGAAATCTCGTTCATTTCATTTTCCTCTCTGTTATATTAATTATACCATCATTATCAAGAAAAAACAAATTACGTTAGTACTCCATACAAGAATTTATTATCCATTATAAAACGCCTCCTCCTTTTGGCGAGCAATCTGGAGATCCACAGCTCGCCACTTTTGGCAAATTTTTCGGAATTTTTATTAATTCCAAAATTTTTGTTTCATGCACCCATTCTTTATCTGCTGCCATGTGCGCTAAATGCACTCTGCCGCATTGCGCGCATCGCGCAATTGGCGTGCCTGGCTTAACTAACATAATTACCTCCCTTTTCCTCTTCCTGAGCCTCTTTTTCCTTCTTTATATTTTTCGCGCTTCTTCCGCAGCTTGAGCTCTAAGCTCATTCGCTGTTTCAACTGTGGCTTGAAGAATTTTTTCGCTCTTTTCTTTTTTTTTCAGCTCAGCAACCCGCTTTCTGCAGCGGGTGCATTTTGTTAAATGCACTTTTATTGCAAGAACAATTCTACTGTACTTTTCAAGTTTCCCTTGAACATACATTTTTAAAGTCTCTTCATCAAATTTTTGACAACTCATGACGCGCCTCCTTTTGATAAAATGTACTTAAAACAAATTTATAAATTTGTTTTGTGAATTAAATTTATCACATTGAACTCTAAAGTCAAGAACAAGAACACGCAACTCGTAACACATAACACACAACTCAATTAACTACGTTATGCGTTCCACGTTATGCGCTACGCGCATTAGTCCACTTCTCCCATCCTTTGCAATTTTAACAACTGCGCGTATAAACCACCGTCAGTTTTGGATAATTCATAATGACTGCCTTGTTCAGCAACCTTGCCATCGTCTAAAACAATTATTTTATCAGCTTTTTGAATCGTGCTTAAACGATGGGCAATAATAATCATTGTTCGGTCTTTGCTAATGCGATTTATTGCTTCCTGAATCAATTTCTCGCTGTAGCTGTCCAGATTACTTGTAGCTTCATCAAAAATTAAAATCTTTGGATTAGCCAAAACAGCCCTTGCAATTCCAACTCTCTGACGTTGTCCACCTGAAAGTTTAATTCCGCGCTCCCCAACTAAAGTATTATATTTTTTCGGTAATTTTTCTATAAATTCTTCCGCGTTGGCAATTTTCGCAGCAGCTTGAACTTCTTGAAAACTTGCTTTTGATTTAGCGTACGCAATATTGTCGCGGACGCTTAAATTAAAAATCTCAACTTCTTGCGGGACAATAGCGATAAATTTTCTAAATGAATATAAATCGTATTTTTTTAAATTTTTTCCATCCAACAAAATAGCGCCTTTTAATGGATCATAATGCCTGTAAATCATTTTTGCCACAGTAGTTTTACCACCTCCTGATGGGCCAACTAATGCAGTAATGCATCCGCTGTTAATTTTAAAATTAGCATTGTTTAATGCCATATTTTTATCTTTGCCATAACTAAAGCCCACATTTTTAAATTCAATTTGACCAGTAATATTTTTTGGTTTAATGCTGTTTGGATAATTAATAATATTTGATTTGGCTGTTAATAAACTATTAAATCTGTTAACAGCTTCTTTACCTTCTTCTATTTTGTCATAAAATCTGGACAATCTGTATAAAGAAAAATATGACTTTTCTGATAACATAATTACAAACACCAACGTTCCAATACTTACTTGTCCTATTGCGACAAGATATATTCCTAATAACAATATGACTATTCTGCCTAAATTAACCATTAAATTTCTTAACAAATTTGTTTTTAATAATTTAAACCATTCTTTTAATTCAGCAATTTTTATTTTATTCTTAATAAACTTATAACCCCACACTTCTTTAATTTCCTGGCTAAATGATTGCACTGTATTAATATTAATAATAGCTTGCCCCATTTTACCCGACGCTTTTTCATAATTTTCATGCCTTTTTTTACGAGTCGGCTGTAAATTTTTATTTGCTTTATATGTTAATAAAATATGCAAAGGCGCAAACATCATAAAAGACAATCCAAATCTCCAGTCCACTATGAATAAAATTATTAATGTAACAAATAACTGCAATAATGTTGAAACTACTTCAAATGACAAATTAGCAATTAAGTCACTGATTTTCCATATTCCGCGATCAATTTTGGTAATTTTATTTCCAGTATCTTCTTTTTCATGATAACTCAAAGACAAGAAAACTAATTTTTTTTGCGCTTTTACAGGCAAATAATATTCAACATCAAGTAACATTCTAAAAATAATTTTATCTTTAAAATAAGCGAGCAAAGAAACAACTTGTTCACTAAAAAACATTAAAACAATTAAATAAACAATCGGCATTATTTCACTTGCTTGAAATTGCGTTAACTTGTCAATAATGATTTTTAAAATATAAGGGCCGATTAATCTGACTATTTCAAAAACCATAGTTAAAACAAACAGGCTTTTAATCTGTTTTTGCGATGGCTTAAGAAGTTGCCATAGTTGTTTCCAAAATTTATTTTTTTGCATATACTTGTGAATTCGAAACGTCCAAAAACGCTGTCATTGCGAGGAGCGGAATGAGCGAAGCGAATGAAGCGACGAAGCAATCTCGTAGATAGAACGACGAGATTGCTTCGTCGTCGTTCGCCTTCGACGAACTACTCCTCGCAATGACAATGATTCAAATATATTTTTTCCCTTCCAATTCTTCAGGAAAATATTCTTGATTTTCCTGATAATCGCAATCCGGGCTGTATTTATAATCTTTGCCATAATTCAAATCTTTCATTAATTTTGTAGGTGCGTTTCTTAAATGTAATGGCACTGGCAGATTTCCATGTTGCTTAACATCTTGTTTGGCTTTTTCATAGCCCACATATAAGTCATTTGATTTTTTGCATCTGGACATATAAACAACAGCTTGAGCTAGAATTACATTGCATTCTGGCATTCCAATAAAATGGCATGCATTATAAGCCGCAACTGCTTGCTCTAAAGCGCGTGAATTAGACAAACCAATATCTTCGGACGCAAAACGAACAAGACGACGCGCAACATACAAAGGATCTTCGCCTGCTTCAAGCATTCTTGCCAGCCAATATAAAGCGGCATCAGAATCAGACCCGCGTATTGATTTATGTAACGCAGAAATAATATTATAATGTTCATCTCCATTTTTATCATAAAACAAATGCGATTTTTGAAATGCTTGTTTAATGATGTCTGAAGATATTTTTATTTCGTTAGAATCCCCTACGGGAGATTCTGACGGGGCCAGAGATATTTTATTACTTACAGAACAGCTGTATTCAAGAACATTTAAAGCAATACGCGCATCTCCATTACTCATCTGCGCTAAAGTTTTAATTGTTTTATTATTAATTTCAACATGCAAAGCGCCTATGCCATCTTGTTTATTTTTTAATGCTTGCAGGATAATTATTTCAATTTGTTCAATAGAAAGTTGTTTTAAAACAAAAACTCTGCAACGCGATAATAAAGCTCCGCGAACTACAAAACTTGGATTTTCAGTAGTAGCGCCTATTAAAATAATTGTTCCGTGTTCTACATGCGGCAATAAAGCATCCTGTTGCGCTTTATTCCAGCGATGAATTTCGTCTATAAATAAAATTGTATTTTTTTCTGATTTTTTATTTTCCTCTGCTTTTTTAATAATCGTTCGCAAATCTTTAACACCTGCTGTGACGGCGCTAAATTTAACAAATTCTGATTTTGTTTGTTGTGCGATAATAAAAGCAAGGGTTGTTTTGCCACTTCCAGGAGGTCCCCAAAAAATCATTGAAGGCAAATTATCATTCTCTATTGCTTGTCTTAATAATTTATTCTCGCCAATAATTTCTTCCTGTCCTAAAAAATTCTCTAATTTTTTTGGTCTCATTCTATCAGCAAGCGGCGTATGTGAAGATTTAAACATAAAAGTATTTTAACATAAAAGTAATACAAGATACAAGAAACAAGATACAAATAAATTTCAAATTCCAATATCCAACATCCAAACAATTAATTTAATAAATTTAATGAGTATTTCACCTTGATTTACGAAATGCTCCTTTGCGTCATCCCCGCGAAACTTGTCCTCGACTTTGATTGGGGAGCGGGGATCCAGTATTTAACGCGTTAATCTGGATCCCCGCTTTCGCGGGGATGACAATTTAGAAAGTATTTTATAATTTTGAGGCATTTCGCATTCAAGGTATTTCAGCGCATAAAAAATATGACCCCTCAAGATTGATGTCTCTTGAGGGGTTGCTGATTTTGTCCTCGGCCGAGGAAAAAACGAGAAAGAAATTAAATTTTCACCTCCTTTTTTATTTTTTCTAAAAATTCTAAGATTCCAATTTTTTGGTTTTGCAGATGATTTTGCAAAAAACCAAAAAAAATAATTTGCGATTGAACATATTCTGTTTTCCTGGGAAACTTTATAACAAAAGTTTTCCGAGAAAATTTAGGACAAAAAAGCCGGAGTTTTTTATTCTCATTTCTAGTAAAAAAATGAGATGTGTTCTTCCAAATTTTGTTCCCACATAAACCACAAATGTCGTGCTTTTCTATCTTTTTTTCACTTTCTTTGTAAAAAATAAGAAAACGCATTGAAGCAAAAATATAGTTTATGTCACAGCGCCTATCTTTAATGAGACGCTGAAATTGTTGGAATTTTTCTTCCCCAATCATTAACCGAGCTGTTGGGATTGTAAGATGCTTCATATTTCCTACCCTTCTTTTCCATGTCAACGTCGTTTCCTCCATTTTTCCCCCTTTTTTTCCAAAAAATAAAATAAGTTTTTATTAATTTTATTTTTCAAAAATTGATTGGAGGAGGTCGAATTTTTGCTCTCAATTTTCACCCCCCTTTTTTTAAATTTTTACAACATCCGACAGAAACCATAGGCGTTCGACCATGAATTTGGATAGTGCAATGCACTCCTCAAGATGAATAAGTCGAAAGATCATCGCTTGAATTTGAGGATCCATGTTAATTTTTTCCCTGCATTCAGGGCAAAGGCGTTGATTTAGATCCTTTGCAAATCTTCCGACTGGCTTTAATGCAGAAAAGATAAATTGTTTGCTACAAACGGCACATAATATAGCGGCACCTTCTTGTTCCATTTCTTCCACCCCCTTTTTTTAAAATTAAAAGCTAATTATATAAAAACACTTTTTTAAAAATAAGTCAAGGACGCATAACGCATAACGTGGAACGCATAACGATAATTATTATAATTTGTCGCCATAGTTCGCTGTGATAAACTATAACAAAAACAAAATAAGAAACAAAATTAATTACGTTACGCGCTATGCGTTATGCGTTACGCGAGTGTTGCGTGTTTATATATTTGTATGTTAAAATGTCCATATTGATTCCTAAAGTCATTTTGCCTGCCCGTCCGGTAGTCGGGCATTTTGATTTTTGCATTATTTTATATGATTTTAATATTTATTATTATTGCCTGCTTATCAATTAGCTTGTGCGTATGGATAGCGCTTTTATTATTGTGCTGTAAAAAAGAAATACTTTCTAAAATACTTTTATTTTTAGTATCTTTTTCAGCAGGGGCTTTGATGGGTAGCGCATTTTTACATCTTCTACCAGAGGCGGCTTTAGAAATTAAAACAGAAAAAATATACCTGATTACTTTAGTTGCCTTTGTTTTTTTCTTTTTCATGGAAAAGTTGTTGTATTGGCGACATTGCCATAAAGAGAATTGTCAGATCCATACTTTTGGTTACATGAATTTATTTGGCGATGGTCTGCATAATTTTATAGACGGATTAATAATTGCCACCGCGTTTTTAGTTGATATAAAATTAGGAGTTACAACAACTTTTGCAATTGCATTACATGAAATACCTCAGGAAATAAGTGATTTTGGTGTGCTTCTTTATGCAGGATTTAAAAAAAAGAAAGCATTGTTGATAAATTTTATTGTCGCGCTCACAGTTGTCGCGGGAGGAATTGTGGGTTATTTTATTTCTTTGAATTTAGAAAATATTATTTCATTTTTACTTCCTTTTGCAGCTGGCGGTTTTATTTATATTGCCGCTTCTGACCTTATGCCGGAAATAAAAAAAGAAACTAATTTGCGAAAATCTATTATCTCCTTTTTAATGTTTATGTTGGGCATCGCGTTAATGTTTGTGATGAAGTAATTTTTTATGAAAAAAATAATTTTTACAGGTTTTTCTCCAAATTTAACAGGCCGTGATGTTTTGGTTGCTTTAAAATTTTTATGTTTGCCATGGAAATGGTTTACCCTGTTGGACGCTTGCGGTCCTATAGGGTTTAGCTTAATTAATGGAAAATATATTAAAATAGCAGAAGAAAAACTCAAACAATATTTTAAAATTAAATATGCTTATACATTTGATAGTGGCAGATCTGCTTTATATTTTGCGTTAAAATCGCTTAGAGCAGGGGAGGGCGATGAAATTTTAACACAAGCATACACCTGCGTGGTTGTTCCTAATGCCATTTGCCAAACAGGAGCCAAGCCAGTTTATGTTGATATTTGCAATGATTTTAATATGGATCCGGAAGATTTAGAAAAAAAAATTACTCACAAATCAAAAATACTTATTATACAGCATACTTTTGGTTTGCCTGCGCAATTAGGAAAATTATTATTAATAGCCAAAAAATATAATTTGAAAGTTGTTGAAGATTGCGCTCATAGTTTTGGCGCAAAATATAATGGTCAATTCGTTGGAACTTTTGGAGATATTGGAATGTTTAGCTTTGGCGCTGATAAAACCATTTCATGCGTTCGCGGAGGCGCGTTGATCACTAAAAATTCTGAATTAGCTGATAAAATTAAGCAATATCAAAATAATTTGCCCCTTCCATTAATGTCAAAAACCATACAGCATCTTTTACATTATCCATTATTTTTTGTTGGAAAACCATTATACGGAATTAAAATTGGAAAGGTATTATTATATATTGCTAAAAAATTTAACATTATTAATCATATTATTTACAAGCCAGAAAAAAGTGGGCATCCCGTTCCTTTTTATCCCGCGCGACTGGCTAATGCTCTGGCTCAAATTTTAATAAATCAATTACAGGAAGTTGATGAAATAAATGATCATCGCAGACGCATTGCTAAGTTGTACACAAATTTTGTACACAATAAAAAAGTCCGACATCCGACATCCGACATCCGACATCCGAAATTACGCTACACCATTTTAACAAAACATCCGAGAAAAATGCATGATTATGCAAAAAAGCATGGTATTATTTTAGGAAATTGGTATAATACAGTTATAGCTCCAGCTGATATTGATTTAGAAAAAATTGGATATAAAAAAGGAGACTGTCCTAACGCTGAATTATTGGCCAGCCAGTCAATTAACCTGCCAACCAACAGATGTACTACTGAAAAAGACGCAAAAAGAATAGTAAAAGTGATTAATCAATTTAATAGACCTGTCGCGTAATTAGTCTTACTTTGGTCTCGCTGGAATCTCTCAGCAGAGGATTCCAGCGTATAAAAGAATTGACCGTCAGAATCCTCTGCTGAGAGATTCTGACGAGGCCAAAATCAATTTTCAATGATCATTTTATGGATTGATTATTTATTGGTCATTGAAAATTGATTATTGATAATTTTTATAGTGGCGCAACCGTCCTGTTACGCTGAGTCATAATGTATGTTTTATAATTTATGCTTCAAATAAAAACTGAAAAATTTCAAGGACCGTTAAATTTGCTGTTAAAATTAATTGAAAAAGAAAAATTAGACATTACAGAAGTAAATTTAGCTAAAATTGCTAATCAGTATATTGAATACATAAAAAAATTAACAAAAATTGATCCAGATGATTTGGCGGATTTTTTGGTTGTAGCGGCAAAGTTATTATTACTTAAGTCCAAAGCCTTGCTTCCTTATTTATGTTTTGAAGACGAGGATGAAACTGATGAATTAGAAAAGCAATTAAAAATGTATAAAGAATTTTTACAAGCTACTGAACAAATTGAGAATATAATTAAAGAAAAAAAGTTTATGTTTAATCGTGAATTTGACCGCAAACAATTCATGCTAAACGCAAAAATATTTTCCCCACCAAAAAAAATAACCAAAGAAAATTTATATTCAGTGTTTAAAGAATTTATTAAACAAATCAAGCCGATTGAAGAGGAATTAAAAGAAGAAAAGTTAGAATACAAAGTTAATATTGAAGATAAAATTTGGGCTATTCAACAAATGTTATTAGAAAAAATTAAAATAAGTTTTAATCGCATTTTAATTAAAACAAAATCAAAAACAGACGTGATTGTAAGTTTTTTAGCAGTGTTAGAATTAGTTAAACAGCAATCCATTGTAGTTGGACAAGAGGGGTTGTTTGGGGAAATTATGATTACTGGAAGTAATTAAATTGAATTACAAAACATTCAAAACTTGTCCTCGATTTCGATCGGGGAATGATAAAATGTCCCTTTTTGTCATTCCGAAGGAGTAGCAACGACTGAGGAATCCCTTAAAGATTCTTTAATAGAAATGGAAGCATTATTATATTAACAAGCTATAAGCGATTCCTCATTTCCCCCTCCCCAGTTTTTAATTTCATTAAAAACTGGGGAGGGGTTCATTCGGAATGACAAAAAGTGACTTATAATAAATTTGAAAAGCGACAATTCTAAATAGATTGGCTATAACATGTCTTTAAAACAATAAAATCAATGTCTAAACAAATAACAATTGAACAATCAAGCAATCGAACAATTGAGAATCAATTAGAATCTTTACTATTTATTTCGCATAAGCCAATGTCAGCGAGGCAGTTGGCTGATTTGGCGAACAAGCCAATGAAAGAAGTCCAAAAAACTGTTGAAGAATTAATAAAAAATTATAAAAATAATAAACGAGGAATTCAAATAATTGAAAATAATAATAAATATCAAATGGTTAGCGCGTCAGAGAATGCTGAATTAGTAAAAAAGCTTGTTAAAAATGAAATAACAGGGGAGTTGTCTAAACCAAGTTTGGAAACTTTGACTATTATCGCATATCGTGGCCCGGTTTCTAAATTGGATTTAGACAGAATTAGAGGCGTAAATTGCGCTTTAATTTTACGCAATCTTCTGTTGCGAGGCTTGATTGAATCTAAATTTGATAGAAAAAAAAATGAAATTTATTATAATGTTACTTTTGATTTTATCCGTTTTTTAGGAGTTAATAATGTTAATGAGCTCCCTGATTATGAAAGATTGCATAAAGATGACGCGTTGGAAAGAATGCTGACAGAATAATTTTCAATTATCAAGTATCAATTTTCAATAAATGATCAATTTTAAATGATCATTTTATTATTTGATTATTTACCCTGTTAAATAATTTTGTCTTGAACAAAATTCCTGCTCTGCAGGATTTAACAGGGTGAATTGATTATTGAAAATTGATTATTGATAATTCTTATCGTTTATGTATTTAATCTATTTATTCATATCTATTCTTGGTGTTTTAAATTTTGGAGTTTCTTATGGCATTGTGAATATAGAAGTTTTGCAACAAACAGATGCTGACGCGAAAGTTTTTATAAGCAGTATAACAAAACAGCTTAGTAAAAACCAACCTAATATAAATCCAAAGTTGCCAACAGCAAAAAATAGAAAATTTATTCCATTTAAATTTATAAACGCGGAGGAATTTAAAGTTTCAGCGAAAAGCGGAGCAGTGTTGGATTATGAAAATAATGTTTTATTATTTAATAACAATGCGGATCAGCCGACACCCATTGCCAGTATTACAAAATTAATGACAGCTTTAGTTTTTCTTGATCATAACCCAGGATGGGAACATATTTATAAAATTCAAAAACAGGATCGCAGAGAAGGAGGAAAAATTTATTTATTTTTGGGAGAAAAAATTACTGTCCAGGATTTATTTTATTTAAGCATTGTAAGTTCCGCTAATACAGCGACTGTAGCTTTAGTTAGTTCAACAGGAATGAGTGAAAAAGAATTTGTTGAAAAAATGAATCAAAAAGCAATTAATATGAATTTGCATAATACTCATTTTACAGACCCTATTGGCTTGAGCGATTATAATATTTCCACAGCCTATGAAGTTGCTTTTTTAATTAAAAAAGCTTTATCAAATCAGGACATCTATAAAGCCACAATTACAAAACAATACGAATTCAGCACGATTGGCAACAGAAAAAAACAAGTTGACACTACTAATTATCTGTTAAAACATTTTCCAAGTAATGGAATTAAAATAATAGGAGGTAAAACAGGATATACTGACGTGGCTGGATATTGCTTTGCAGGAGAATTTATTAATAAAAATGGAAATAAAATTATTTCAGTTATTTTAGGGAGCAAAGATAATAATAGCCGCTTTACAGAAACAAAAGATTTGGTAGAATGGACTTATAATAGTTTTAGATTTCCTTAAATTAATTTTATGTGTTACGTGATACTCGGCATAGACCCTGGCATAGCTGACACTGGCTACGGGATTATACAAAAAGATGATAAAAATAATTTGATTTGTCTTGATTATGGTTCAATTAAAACTAAAGCAAAAGTTGACTTAGCTGATAGACTAGAAATTATTAACAAAAAATTAAATAAAATAATTAAAAAATATAAGCCAAAATTAATTGCTGTTGAGCAATTATTTTTTTGCAAAAATGTAAAATCCGCTTTAACTGTTAGCCATGCGCGCGGAGTTGTTTTATTAACCGCAAAACAAAACAATGTAAATACTATTGAATTTACTCCATTGCAAATTAAGCAAGCTGTTTCATCTTATGGCAGAGCGTCAAAAACGCAGGTACAAAAAATGGTAAAATTATTATTAAATTTAAAAGAATTGCCTCGTTCAGATGATGCGACAGACGCGCTTGCAACAGCAATCTGCGCAGCAAATTCGCGCAATGTGTAAAAGGTTAATGGCCAAATGAAAGGACACTGCATATAATTTTTAATTTTTGAATTTTTAAT
>JAHJJO010000157.1 GCA_018822835.1 Patescibacteria group bacterium | reverse complement strand
TGTCGCAGCCACATGATAATGTCCTAGTGTAGCCAAGTAGAAATGTCCTACCTTAACAATTTGTGTCATAATACTTCATTGTTTAATTAATAATGTTATTAAATAATTTTGGAGGGAATATTTAATAACAACAATGAAAATTATGACTCAAAAATTAATCACTATGGCTCAATCAGAGCTTACGAAGTGTGAGGTTATTTCAAAATTACTTGGTGGCAGTATTAATGGCACTGATGCAAGCAAACAATTAAATCTATCAATCAGGCACATCAGAAGGCTAAAAGCCAAAGTTAAAGTATCTGGAGCGGCTGGCTTAATCCACGGCAACCGTGGGCAAGAAAGCAACAGAAAGATTAAATCAGAAATTATTAAAAAGGCTGTGGAGCATCTAAAAACAAAGTATCTTGGTTTTGATCCAACTCATGCATCAGAAAAGTTAGATGAAAATAATAATATTCAATTAGGCAAAGAAACAGTCCGACAAATAATGATCAAAGAGAAACTATGGACAGTTAAACCAAGAAAACAACCAAAGCAATACAGGAGCTGGAGAGCGAGAAAGGACAACTATGGAAAAATGCAACAATTTGACGGAAGTTATCATCTTTGGCTTGAAGATAGGGCAGAAGAATTGTGTTTACTATTATCAGTAGATGACGCTACAGGAAAAATCACTCATGCTAAGTTTGATTATAATGAAGGAGTAATCGCTGTATTTAAATTCTGGACAGAGTATATTAATAAGCATGGTCTACCAACGTCAATATATTTAGACAAATTCAGCACATATAAAATTAATCACCCAAGTGCTGTAGACAATAAAGAACTAATGACTCAATTTCAAAGAGCAACAAAGCAGGTTGGAATAAATCTCATTACAGCTCATAGCGCGCAAGCCAAGGGCAGGGTTGAGAGAATGAATAAGACATTGCAGAATAGATTAGTCAAAGAAATGAGATTGGCAAATATTTCTACAGTAGAGGATGCTAACAAATTTCTACAAGAATATATTCCAAAATTTAATGACAAATTTTCTGTTGTTCCCGCGAGGAGAGCCAATTTACACAAAACAGTCGACAAGACATTAAAGGAAAAACTACCACAAATATTCTCTAGGCAAGAGCAAAGACAAATTCAGAATGATTACACGATCAGATTTAAAACTAAATATTTTCAATTAAACCAAGAACAGCCAACAACAGCGTATAAAAAAGATACCGTTATTATTGAAGAACATCTAAACGGAGAAATCAAAATTAATTTAAAAGAACATTATTTAAATTACACAGTCCTGCCTGAACGACCAAAGAAAATAATTAATATTAAATTACATGCCATAAGAAGAAAACAATCTGATTGGAAGCCACCAATAAACCATCCATGGAGAACGCAATTTTTGTTTAAGAGACAACAACAAATGGCTTGTCCTGTATCTAATAATATAGGAGTCGAACAAGCTAATAGTTTAGCCGAATAAATCATTAAAAATCAGTGGGTAGGACATTTCTACTTGGCTGAGGGTAGGACATTTCTAAATGGCTTTGACACCCAAAATTGACTCAACCATTAAAACAAGGTAATATATTATCATAATGAAGTGCTATTAAATGTATTAACATAATCATTATACTATAATAATATATCCACAGCAAATCTATGTCAACTATTGGCGAAAACATAAAAAGACTAAGAAACAAAAAAGGCATATCTCAAGACAAATTATCCAAACTGGCTGATGTTTCTTTGAATACTATTGTTAAATTAGAGATTGGCAGAAGCCCAAACCCTACTTTTGATACTTTGCGAAAAATAACCAAAGCTCTTGATATTACTTTGGATCAAATAGCAGAAGAGTCAAATGGGCTTGACAAATAATTCTAAATATGCTATACTTAATACAGATAATGAGAGGTATGGAAATCCTTAAAAATAGCACATTAAATTCAGGCAATAATACGAGTCGGTAGAAATTAGACAAAAGCAATCAGTCGGGCTAAATATCTGGATTAATTACTGGTAATTATGGAAACGGCTAAAAAGCCATAAATTCAATAAAATTGTATTTAGCTAAATTTAGCCAATAATTACGGGAAAACATAGAAAAGGGCTTGACAAGATTTACAAAGTATGCTATACTGGATTTAGTAAAATAAAAAGCTGGTATAAAAAGAAGGCACAGACACTTGACAAGAAATTGATAATATGCTATAATGGAAGTGTAAAATAAAAGATGCGAAATTGAGAACATTTACAAATAAATAAAATCCTCGGTTTACGAGGTCGATGCTGGAGAGAGACATCGCGCACAACAATCACTTATTTCAGGGAACATTGTCCCCTGTATATATAAAGGTAATAAGTGTTGTGGCACTCTCTTCAGGTCAAGAAAAGCGCTACAACATTTATTACCTTTTTTTGTTGCCAGTCCCGGAGTAAGGTCGTGAAGAGGAAAAGCAAAAATCGTCTTCACAACCTTCTTTCGGAAAAACGAAAGAAGAATAGCTCTTTCAAACAGTTCTTTAAACTAAAGCTATGTAAGTCCTCATTAAGTGGGACCCAGATAGCAAATCAAACAACAAAAGCGAATGTTAATGATTTTAGGCGATTAAGATGGACACATCATAAGCTTATGCAGGAGAGAGGCATAAGCGGGAGAGAGTTCATGGCCTAAGGTTAATAACTCGCTAAAGTTCGCAGGTAGAATTTCAACCTCGCAAATTACGCAAAGTAATTCTGCGAGACAAGTATCAGGCAATTGTTCAAAGCGAACCAATCTGTCTGATATGATGCCCATTAGGTTGTGCCGATAGCCCCGACAAGGGGAAGCAGGCCGCTGAAAAGCAATTCTATCACCCGTTCTCTTTATAGCAAGGAGATCGGCTGGGAGAGAAGTTCTAACCCGCTTCGCTTCCAGAAATGTCCTTGCTATATCATCCACAGTCTGCGGTATTTTTAGGAGAGAGGCGCTGGACTGTGTGGGGATATTGAGTAAGGTGTTCTTTGACAATTAAATAGACAAAGTATCGTTCTAGCGATTACACGTCCGCGGATTATTACACGGGGGCGTCCGAGCCGAGAGTGATTGACTTTGTGTCCTCCCAATATGGGCGGGACGTCTGACTGCCAGCCGAAGTTCTTTCTGTTCTTTCATTCCTTACTGCCTTCGCTCCCACAAGGAGCTTCGGCCGGCAGCCAGACAACCCCAACCACTAAAAAGGAGGTGTACCGATGAATACCATCGGAATGACGTTGGCGTCGGGAGAGGCGGTCATCGACCGCTTCAACTCGCACGTCCACGGCGAGGTCGCGCAGCTTCTGCCTGCTGCGTTCTCTCGTATCGATTCGAAAGGTAGAAAGTTCCTGATAGAGGAGGTCACGTTCGACCGAATCGTCGGGAACACTGTCTGCGTCCCCACAACGGATGCGGACGAGATCGTCTGGGCAAAGCGGCCCAAGCGGTTCGGTCATTCGCGGTTCGTCAAGAATCGCAAACCCGAACCGTGCGACAAAGTCGTGGTCATTCTGAAAAAGGATGACTTCGAGGACTACTACGTCCTCATCACGGCTTTCATCGGGCATCGGCCGGAGCCGGAGCCTTGGGATCGGAATGCCAATGGTAACTCGTTGGCGTTCTGGCATTCGCATGCCCTCGTGTGGGGTAGCGAATCCACGATCCCGGGTACGGAAACGACCAACTGCCCGTGGTAGCCGACTCGGCGGCTCAACGAAACCGATGCGCGAACCGAAGAATCGCGTATCACAACTGGTCAAAAGGAGGTGAAAACCGATGCAAGACCAGATGGCCGATGCCCTCACCCAGGCGATGACGCTGGGCAGGGCGAAACACCCGGACGCGCCCGCCGCGCATCACGCGGCGTTCGCAAACTCCGTTGCCTACGCGGTGACGGGGTGGTCAGGAGGCTACGGCGGGCCCAGCATGCGCGAGCACTGGTGCTCCCAGCTCATCCATCAGGCGGCGACGCCCGGTGCGATGGGTTTCGACGACGCGGTCAAGGTGTGCGAGGAAGCCTGTTACGGGCCCCTCACCGCCGAGATCGCTTCGATGCTTCCCGACGAGCATTGTTTCGACGATGCCGCCGGGGAGCGAGAGGAGGCCTTGCGCCTTCTCGGCAGAAATCGTGGATAGCAATATCCACGTCGCGGCATATCACGCGCTTTCCTGAAACCATCAGGACAGCCGCGGATATGCGCGGCTGATTCCTGGGTGATTCCCCACCAATAAGACGGGGAGGAGTGCCAGGCCGACGGCGTACTACAATCGTGCGTTAGTCGGGCGCTCAAACTCAACGAAAAAGGAGATCGTCATGGAAATCAGCAACCTGTACCAGAGGATTCGTTCGATTCTCGACGAGAGCTTCGTCTTCGCAAACGAGGTCGCTCGCATTATCGCACTCGCCATCGGCGGGAAGAAGAACATGATCGTGTACGGCCCCGGCGGTCACGCCAAGTCGGCCATGATCAACGAGGTCATTCGCGGCCTCAACCTCGTTGAGGATTGCTTCGTGCAGTTCTTCGGTGAGGGGATGGACGAGAGCCGGCTCTTCGGTGGGCTGGACTTCGGAAAGTTGGAGAGGGAGAAAGTCCTCGAATACTTCCCGGAGCGGTCGTTCCTCAACAAGCGTATCGCTGTCTTCGAGGAGCTGTTCGACGCCCCGGCGTCGGTGCTGCTCGCTCTGAAGGATACGCTCACCGCGAAAGAGATGCGTAACGGAAGCCAGCGCTTCCAGATGCGCACCGAAACCATCATCGTGCTCACCAACAGGGAGCCCGGCGAGATTTCGGAACTGGGGGCAGCGGCGCACGCCCTCACGGAGCGGTTCCCGCTCCAGCTCGACCTGCGCTGGGCGGACTATTCCGCCAAGAGTTACCTCTCGATGTTCGAGAAGGTCGCTCGCAAGTCCAAGGGCCCGGTGTTGAATGGCTTCAAGGCCATCCTCGCCGAAATCTTGGCCAAGGCTAGTGAGGAGGGGAACTTCGTGTCCCCCCGCACTGCGGTGCATGCCTTCGAGGTGTGCCAAACCGCTGCCGCCCTGCGGGGTTCGGATCACGTCGGTCAGGAGGATTTGACCGATCTGCGATTCGTCCCTGGTCTGGAAGGGCTGGCCTCGACGATCGAGGCAGACCTGAAGGCCGCGATGGAGCGGGCCGAGGCCGAGAAGGCTTTCGCCGCTCTGGAGGCGCGCTACACCTCCACGGAGAACGAGCTCGGACAGGCCGAAACGCCGATCCGCGCACTGCAGGCGTGCAAGCGCCTGTCGGTTCTCGAAAACGAACTCGGCAACTTCCGTTGCCCCGACGTCTTGACCGAGCGTCGGAACAACCTCCGCGGCATGGTCAGCCGCAAGATGGCTGAGGCGCAAGCCAAGGCTCTCGAAACCACCCGCGTCTAGCGGGTAAGGAGGCGGCATATGAGTACGTTTCGCACCAAGCCGCCCCTCACCTACCTTCCGCCTTCGCGGGAGGAGATGCGGGACGCGGCACAGCAGGCAGAGGTGAGGAAGTTTTCGGCCGACTTGATCGAGGACTTCTGCAACCTCGCGGCGGGGGGAGAAATCCTTCCGCCGTCGGAATGGCGGGATCA
Source organism: Patescibacteria group bacterium (assembly GCA_018822835.1). Lineage (GTDB taxonomy): Bacteria > Patescibacteriota > Patescibacteriia > Patescibacteriales > JAHJJO01 > JAHJJO01. Next base: position 5,170 of record JAHJJO010000157.1, on the reverse strand, counting down.
CGTTCGCCGCGAGGCGGACGAGAAACTGCCGAAGCCGGACTCGGATGGTGATTGGTCGCTCTCTACGGGGGGCTACACCAAAAACCGCACCGAGGCGGTGAATGACCGCGTGAAGCGCGGAATGAAGTACCAGCAGGCGGTCTGCGATTTCTTGCAGACAGTCGAGCTGGACAAGTTCCCCGGCTCCAGCCCCCTTGAGCAGGCCATGAACATGCTCAAGCTCCTCGCCACTCAAAACGGCGGAGAGCCAGGGGGAGATGGGGAAACCCTCCCGATCTTTCAGGAGGGCAACCCGGAGAAGACAGCCGAGCGTCTCAACGACATCATGGACGATGTTGAGTCGCTCTCTGACGAGGAGCAGGAACTCCTTGACTCGGACGATGACGATGGTTCGGGTGACGAAGACGGGCGGGATGACGATCTCGCAACGATGAAGCTGGCGGAAGACATGGCACGCGGTAAAGACGTGTGGCTCAAGGTCAGCCGCCAGCTCGACCAGCTGGCGCGGATGAAAGTCGCCAAGTCGGTGAAGGTAATCCCTGATCCGGAAGGCGAAGAAGTCCGCGTGAGGCCGATTGAACACCTCGGCGAGATTCCGAGGCTTCAGAAAACCGAGTGGGCGCTTCCGAGCACCTACCGGAACTATCGGCTCATCAGCAAGTCAGCGATGGTGCGTGAGCGGGTGAGGCGCGAGGAGAAGCAGCAGCTTCTCTACCTCATCTGCGACTGCTCCGGGTCGATGAAGGATGGTCAACGCATTGCGAAAGCAGGCGGTGTCATCATGAACCGGCTCAAGGCGGTCGTCGCTGGCGAGGCGCAGATGTACGTTCGGTTTTTTGATTCGAGGCTGTACGAGGAGCACTACGCTTCCACGCCGGCCGAGGCCAAAGAACTGATGCGTCGCTTCGAAGCCAAAAACTTCAGCGGCGGATCAACGGCCATCGACGCCTGTGCCCGCGAGGCACAGAAGCGCATCGAGGAGATCGTTGCCGAAGGTCGGGTCACGCGCCCTGAGCTCGTGGTCGTGACCGATGGCGACGATAGCGTTCGCATGACGACGGAAGACCTCCCGGGCACGAAGCTTCACGCTTTCGTGGTCGAGAGGTCGAACAAAGCCCTGACAGACCTCGCGGTCAAGACGGGTGGCGTTGGGATCGACAATCTCTGATTGAAGATTCCGAGGGAATGAGCTGGTTGCCCTGCGTAACGCGAAAGGCCAGCACAACAGGAAATCAAAAGGAGGTCAGCAATGATCCGCGATCCCCCGTACTAGGCCACCGGCAGGCCTTAGAAGCCGGACGGGTTGCTATATACCCATGCAAACATAGACCATCCGCGTGTGGGAAACGTGGCGGTACTTCGGACTCGTTAATTTCGAAGCGGCTCCTCGTCGTTAAGAGGCGCGCGGGCATCAATGGCGTTACGCTCGCAAGGAAGTGGCGACTCCAATCAATCGCCAAACTCACAGACAGGCTTGCTCGTTGCGGGTCTGTGAGCGTCGCCGGACAAATTCCGGTTTAGAGCAACAAGCCGAGTCGGGTGGAAGTGAGATGGACTCGTAAATACCAAATCTCACGGAGAGAGCGGAGGCATGACCCGCACGATCCACACCTATCCCTGCCATCCACAGCGTGGAGGGGGGACACCATGAGGCGTTAGGAGTAAAGGTCGCCACCGAAAATCTCCATCATGCCGTGAGGTTTGCCAAGTCCTCGCGTAAAGCGCGACCCGATTGGTCGCATTAAAACTTGGTAAACAATCCTTGCGGAGGGTTTAACCGCAAGGATAGGGTTCAAAGGAGTTCTTCGGAGGTCTCCTATATCAAAACCTCCCTTCTTCTTGAGCTTATCTCTAATTGAGGTAGTCTCAAAAGGGAGAGAGATTATTAACAATTAACACGAGGAGAGAGCGTGTTAAATTTATGTGTAAAATGGTATAATAAAATCAACATGCGAAGCCGGCAGGAGTTCGCAGAGCAGGAAAGGTGTTAAGCAAATTCTTTATCTCTCTCCAAGAATAAATATTCGCTTATACCCTTCACTAACCGCTCTGCGAACTCCTGCCGGTTTTTGCTTTGGCAAAAAGTTGAAAAAATAAGGATTTCTTGCTATTCTATAATCAAGAAATCTAAACCCATCCTCCACCCTTTTTATTCTAAAGCCGCCGCGTCCGCCCTGCTGGCGTTCCCGCCTTCGCCTTTGAGCTTCGGACGGACAAGAAAGCAAGCGGGCAAAAAGGAAGGGGGTCTGGGGGAAGGAATTTTTGCCCGCTTGCCAGTCCGCCGAAGGCGGACAATGGGTCGGGAAAGCGTTTCCGTAATTCTGCGGTTAGCAGAATATCAAAACAGAAAAATTTTCTTTTCCTTAATTGAAAAAAATTTGGGGGGCGCGCGAATAAAAAAATGTAGAGAAAATTTTTCTGTTTTGCTCGCCGAAGCGGAGCGGAGGCGGGCGGAAACGCTGGGCGGGATTCAATCCGCAAAATCCTCTGGATTTTGCTCAAAATGGGTTCGGATTTCGTCCAACAAACACCACCAGAACAGGATTTTTTATGAATAAGTTCAAAGACATTTTGGACTCTAGAGGTGTTCAAAATGCATGCAAATAGAAAATTAAATTCGCTTTGCGATTATTTACAATGTGAACGCAGATAGATGCTAAAACCCAAGTTTAGATTAAAAAATTTTAGATATTAATTTAGAGAAAGTTATTAATTTTAGACTTATATCTTTTCATTAACAGAGAATTTGAAACAACGCTCACTGAAGAAAATGCCATAGCAAATGCGGCGATTGCGGGATTTAACAGCCAACCGGTAAAAGGAAATAAGATTCCAGCCGCTATTGGTATGCCAAGACTGTTATATGCAAAAGCCCAAAAAAGATTTTGTTTGATTTTTCGCAAAGTATATTTACTTAAATCAATCGCCGTTATTACATCTCGCAAATCATCTTTAATTAAAACTATTTCCCCGGTTTCCATTGCTACATCTGTTCCAGAACCTAAAGCAATCCCCAAATCAGCTTGAGCCAAGGCTGGCGCGTCATTGATTCCATCACCGACCATTGCCACAACCCGCTTCTGGCGGGAATTTTTAATTTTGTAATTTTTAATTTTTAATGAATTTCTAATGTTTAAATTTTCAATTACTAGACCTCTTTGCAGATTTTTAATAATATTCGCTTTATCTTGCGGTAGCACTTCAGCTATTACATAATCAATTCCAACTTGTTTAGCGATTGCTTGTCCAACTCTTTTATTATCTCCTGTGATTATCGCTGTTTTTTTGCCCATTTTATGAAGCATTTTAATAGCTTGTTTTGAGTAATCTTTTAATGTATCCGCCACTGCAATCAAGCCGCATAACGCATAACGTGGAGCGCGTAACGTGTTTCGCATTGCGATCATCATTACGGTTTTTCCTTGATTTTCCAAATTTTTAATTTTTTCCTCTGTTTTTTTATTAATTTCAACTTGATTATCTTGCATCAACTTTCTATTACCAATTAAAATTCGTAATTCGCAATTTTTAATTCGTAATTGACCTATCGCTCCCTTTCCAATAATCGCCTGAAAATTGTTAACTTCTAAAAAGTCAATTTTTTCCCCCTTAGCTTTATTGATAATTGCTTGAGCAAGAGGGTGTTCAGAATTTTTCTCCACCGACCCCGCAATTTGTAGAATCAATTTTTCGTTATTATTTTGAAAATTAGATAATTGGAAATTGTTTGAAAATTGAAAATTGAAAATTGAAAATTCTGTAACTGGCAGAATGTCAGTTACAGATGGTTCGCCGCGCGTTAATGTTCCTGTTTTATCAAAAACAACAATATCCAAATCGCGGGCGATTTCCAAGGCTTTACCGCTTTTAATTAAAATTCCATTTTTTGCCGCAAGTCCTGTTCCCATCATCACGGCGGTTGGCGTTGCCAGACCTAAAGCGCAAGGGCAGGCGATAATTAAAACAGCGACAAAAACTGTCAATGCAAAAGCAAGGGGTTGGCCTAACAAAAGCCAAATAGCAAAAGATAAAACAGCAATACCAATCACGGACGGAACAAAATAAAAAGAAACTTTGTCTGCCAAAAGCTGGATTGGCGCTTTAGATCCCATTGCTTCTTCAACTATTTTTATAATCTGCGCCAGCATAGTGTCTTTGCCAACCCGCATTGCTTTAAATTTTAAGACACCAGTTTTATTGATGGTCGCGCCAATCACTTCATCTCCTTGTTTCTTTTCAACGGGAATACTCTCGCCTGTAATTGCTTTTTCATCAACTCCTGAATAGCCGCCAACAACAATCCCGTCAACCGGAATTTTTTCTCCTGGCTTTACCAAAATAATATCCCCAACTTTAATTTTCTCAACAGGCATATTAATTTCTTCTCCATTTTTTATAACAACAGCTGTTTTTGGTTGAAGTCCTATTAGTTTTTTAATCGCCTCGCTGGTTTTTCCTTTAGTAATCGCCTCTAAATATTTACCCAAAGAAATAAAAACAAGAATAAACACAGCGCTTTCGTAATATAAATGCGGAGGCAGTTTTTGAATGCTTGTCCAAACAGAAATAGAAACAACAAGGCTGTAAAAATAAGCTGTGGCTGTGCCAATAAAAATTAAAGAATCCATATTGGGTCTTAGTCGTATTAAATTCTTAAAGCCTGATTTCCAAAGATTAAAGCAAACTGAGATTACAATTGTTGTTAAAATAAATTGAATCAAAGTATTCCATTCTTTGAAAAATTGCGGTATTGGCAAACCGACCATTCCGCCCATAACTATATAAATAAGTGGCAAACCAAAAATAAAAGAAATAATAAATCGTTTTTTTAGTCTAATAATTTCTAGATTTTTTTTCCCTGACTCCTGATTCTTGATTCCTAATTCTTGCATAATTGCTTTGTACCCTAATTTTTGAATTATTGTTTTAATATTTTCTATGCTAATTTTTTCTGAATTAAATTCTATACTTGCTTTTTCTGAAGCATAATTAACATTAGCGGATTTAATGCCCGTTTCTTTGTTAAGCGCGTTTTCAATAACAGCCACGCAAGAAGCGCAATGCATTCCTTGAATTTTTAAAATCGTTTTTTTCATAACAAGTTGTGTTAAAATTTTCTGAATTATTATTTATTTTCGTTTTCTATCCCTATTTTTAATATACCTATTTA
>JAHJJO010000050.1 GCA_018822835.1 Patescibacteria group bacterium | reverse complement strand
ACAGAATGAATTATTACAACAACAAAAGAATTCATACAAGCATTAGCTATCAAACACCTAAACAATTTACCCAGCTTTTTATTAATAATTTTTCCTTATCCATGGGTAAAAAACGGTTCAGTTTTTTCAGGGGTTGACAAATATATATCTCTGGATGAACTGATTAAACTATGAAACCGCCATTTCTGAAAGTGATAGATTTTTCCGAAGAAGATTTTAGCAACAGCAACCTTTTATTGGAATTAAGAATACATGTGGTTGAAGAATGCAACCTTAAGTGTGTTTATTGTTTGAGCAACGCTCCGTTTATTAATGAAAAAACTGAAAATAACAAAACAAAATTATCTTTGGATGAAATAAAAAACAACATAAAGCAAGCTAAAAATTTAGGAATAAAAGTGGTGAGCATAACTGGAAGCGGGGAACCATTGTTGTATAAAAATCTAAAAGAGCTGATCGAATTTATTAAAAGTCTAGATTTAGGAGTAGTTTTATTTACAAATAGCTTGCTTTTGAATAAAGAATTAGCAGGGTGGCTGAATGAAAAAGACGTAAATTTAATGGTAAAGCTAAATTCTTTTAATCCTGAAATAAATGATAAATTAGTTGGAGTAAAAGGAGCGCAAAAAGTTTTCATAGAAAAAATAAAAATGCTGGTTGATATTGGATTTGCAAAAGATAAAAGACTGGCTTTAAACTGCATTATTTGCGAAGAAAACTATGAAGAAATACCTGAATTGTTTATTTTTTGTAGGAAAAATGGAATTATCCCCTGGATTGAAATAGTTACTATCACCGGACGGGCGAAGAAAGAAATGAAATTGCCAAAAGAAAAAATAGAAAGTTTGTATAAAAAGTTATCGCAAATTGATAAAAAACAATTCGGATACGAATGGATTCCTGACTCTCCAATCGTCGGAGCCGACCGAAGGCGGTATAAATTCGTGGCTCAAATAGATATTTTCGGGAATGTTTATCATACTGACGCGAATATTACCGATGAAGTGGGAAATATCAAAAATAAAAACTTATATGATTTACTCACTTCCGAAAAATTTATTAGGTTAAGAGACAGAGATAAACATAGTCGGAATTTCTTAGAAAAAGAAAACAGCGAATTGGTCGATAAAATTTATAAAATTTTGACAAACAAAAAATTTAGAGCCGGGGCATTGCCGCCCGAAGATATAAAAAAGTTGGTTTTAGAGAAAATTGGAAGAAAAATTTTTGAAAATTTACCTATTAAGCTTTTCCAATTTTGGGGCGGTTGCAAGAATCCAAATTTACCAACAGACCGCGCCGAATTATGCGAGGAAGCAACTCTAGAGAATTTACAAAGAATTAGCGATGAAATCACAAAAATTTATAGTCCGGGTTTGAAAATTTATATTTCACCGGGCGATGGGAGAGTTCAAAATGTAAATAAAATTCCGAAAGAAAAAACCGAAAAATATGTTCAAACGTTAACTGAAATTGCAAATAAATATAGAGGGTTAATTTCAGTAATTCCCATATCAACGCTATACAAAAAATATTCAGTTGATTTTGAAAAAAATTTACTAGAAGCCAGAAAGAATATCGAAAAAGATATTTCTAATCAGCCGGATTTTGAGAAGTTGATTTTTAACGCTAGAAAAAATGTTTTTGGAAGTGATTTAGAATCGGAAAACAAAATATTAGAAAGAAGCCATGATGCCGCGAAAAACTATATTATTTACAGAGTTGCAGAAGAAGAAGCAAAAATTTTTAGAGATTTCGACGATTGCATAAGATCCTTTTTTATAAAATATATTCCTTTTTATAAAAGATATATAAAAGACATAAACGAGACCAAACCTAGCTTAGATTGTTCGTTGGTATTTTATACAGGCAAAAAAGGAAATATAACGCAACCTTGGCAAGCGATAGGAAAAAGAAAGGAAGATGAAGTTTTGTTTTTGGGTCAAAATAGATTAAAATTAGAAATGAATCAAACTAAAAATTAGGCGGCGCGCCAGTTTCACTGGCACGAAATTCGGCGGCGGCGGAAAAAAATTGGAATCGGAAAGCGAGGGCGGGCAAAAATTCCTTCCCCCCAACCCCCTTCCTTTTTGCCCGCCCGAGCTGTTGGATTTCAAAATTCGGAATTCGGATTTTCGTCAAAAAATGTTCGAACTTCGTTCAAAAAACACCGCCAATTTTTTTTCTAAAAGGAAAAGAAAACTATTTTGCGGGGTTCTGCTCTTAACGAGCAGGACGGCGGGGCGGGACTGGCCTCATTTTGATTTCGCAAAGGAAAAGCGGAATTCCCCCCAGACCTCCTTTCGCCACGCCCGAGCGAATACAAAAATCACCAAGATTGTCGCAAGACAAAATGAGCTACGCACGGCGATTGATGAAATTGTGGCAGATATTAAAGGGAAATAATTTATGGGATAACTAAAATTAATTACTATGAATAAGAAATTTGATATTAAAAATATGGATCAGCAACTCGCTGATTGGAAAAAACAATTTAACAAAGAAATTCCAGAGCGGGTTGGTCTTGCCTTCTATACAAATGATGATGGAGAGGTTGAGATTGAAGTATATATGACTGATGAAAGTATGTGGATGAGTCAGCAAATTATGGCACAACTTTTTGGCGTAGAAGAGCATACTATTACTTATCATATTCAGGAGATATATAAAAGCGAGGAATTGGAGGAAAATTCAACTACTCGAAAAATTCGAGTAGTTCAACAAGAGGGAAAACGACAAGTCAATCGAGAAATCCAGTTTTATAATCTAGACATGGTTATTTCTGTTGGGTATCGTGTAAACTCCATTAAAGCAACTCAGTTTAGAAAGTTTGCCACACGAGTGCTTCATGAATATATCCAGAAGGGCTATGTCCTCAACGATGACCGATTTAAACAAGGGCGAAAGTTTGATGATGGGTATTTTAAGGAAATGCTTGAGAGAATTAGGGATATTCGCCTAAGTGAACGCCGTCTTTATTTACAAATTACCGATATTTTTGTGCTTGCTTCGGATTATGATAAAAGCAGTATCATTACTAAAGAGTTTTTTGCTTTTATTCAAAATAAATTGCATTTTGCTATTGCTGGGGGAACTGCCGCCGAAATAATTTATGGCCGTGTAGATGCTTCCAAAGAGAATATGGGCTTAACCTCTTGGGCACATTCTCCCAATGGAAAAATTTATAAAACCGATGTTACGGTTGCAAAAAATTATTTAAAAGAAAAAGAACTGCATAGATTAAGACTTTCGGTGAGTGCTTTCCTTGATTTGGCAGAAATAAGAGCCGAAAGACAACTGCCAACCACCATGCAAGATTGGATTGGTTTTATGAGTAGTTACCTCGATCTTAATGGCTATCCTGTACTTGAAGGATTGGGGAAAATAAGCAAAGAACAAGCAGATGAAAAGGCTCTTGATGAATATTTAAAATTTCGAGTGATTCAAGATCGCAGTTATGAAAGTGATTTTCAGAAAATGCTTAAAGATGTTGATGAAAAGCCAAAGCCAAAAAACAAAAAATAATTATGACAAAATCCAATAAAATCGCCAAGATTGTCGTAAGACAAAACGAACTCCGCACGGCGATTGATGAGATTGTGGCGGATATAGAATCTAAATTATAGTGCCTTAATATCCCAATTACATATATCATTTGTGCAAATTATTCCAGAGATCACAACCCCTTCTATTCCACCGCCCGGGAATGTTGACGCACCTGCTAAATATAAACCCTTGATCAGTGTTTTAAAATAAGGTCTCTTAACGTCTATTGATTGATCAAAGGAATAGAGTGCGCCTTCAGGCATAGAAGTATACCTTTCAAAAGTTTTGGGTGTTGCGGTATCCTGAATAATTATGTGCTCTTTTAAATTTGGAATAACTTTTTCAGCTTTTTGAATCAGCATTTCGGCAAACTCTTTTTTCTTTTGTAAATACTCTTCTGTTCCTCTTTCTGGAAAATCGCAGTAGTTTGCTTCCCCTAAAATCAAGATGGAACTTTTCCCATTGGGGGCTAAATTTTTATCCGAATTTGAAATTATTGCGATTTCAAAACTCTCGTCTAGATTTTTTATAAGCGTTGGATAATTAGATAAATCCATATTCACGCCTAAATATACAACAAAACAGGAAAATGACATTTTTAATCCTTTTATATACTCTAAAAATTTTTTATCCAGATTTTCCCCTCCTACAAGTTCCAAAAAAACCGTTTTGGCGTTTGCATTTACTACTACAATAGGTGCTTTAAAAATTAAATCTTTAACTTTTATTCCTTCAACTAAATTATCCTTCACTATTATTTTATCAACTTTATGATTTGTTAAAACATTTCCTCCATGAGCTTTTATAAAATTACTTAGAGCGTCTGCAAAATTTTGTACTCCTCCTTTAGTAAAATGCCCCCCATGAATAAAATAGCCCATCCAAACAGTAAGAGCCATTATAGCAGATGTTTTTTCCGGCAACGTTCCGGTGTATGCAGACATTCCGCCAAGAAATGCTTTTAAGTCTTTATTTGTAAAAAATTCATCGAGTTTTTCTTTGAAAGTTTTATCTAGCCAGTTATAAAAATATGGATGATCTTTTGGATAATCAAGTAACTTTTTTTTACCAAAGGCTTTTATAAACAAATTGGGTGGCAATGGAGCTCCGAAAACTTCACATTCTTGATAACATTCCTCATATGCTTTTTTTACATCTTCAAAAAACCTTTTTATATTTT
>JAHJJO010000049.1 GCA_018822835.1 Patescibacteria group bacterium | reverse complement strand
GGCGTGGGAGAAAGATTAGAGATTACCCACCGGGCACACTCAAGAGATACATTTGCCAAAGGAGCAATTAAGGCCGCTAAGTTTGTCGTTGGAAAGCCGGCAGGACTTTATAATATGGGAGATGTCCTGGGGATAAAATAATCCCAGGACTAAAACAAAAAATATAGGGGTTGGAGGAATTTCCAAATTCAATTGGATTTTTCACAACCCCTATTTTATTTTCAAGCCCTTGTATCACTAAATTTTTTTGTAGCAGTAAGTTGTTAAAAAAAATTCTAATATGGATAAGCCAAAAATTAATAAAAATAAATTAGTCCAAGTAAATAAATTGTGAGATAATAAAAATAAAATGACTATTATTAAAAAAGAGATTAAAAAAGATTGTCTAAAGGCGGTTTTTACTGAATAAAATATTAATTCATGTTTTAAAGCAATAAATCTTATTATAAAACCAATAATTGCAACGCTTCCGCTTGCTGACAAAAATAATGATAAATAAAATAATAAAAACCCGATCCAGTTAGTAATTTCAGGATTAATTGTTAAAACAATAAATACAAAAACGCTCCAGCATATTATAGTTGTCGCAATCATTACTAATAGGTAAGTTTTTAAAGTCATGAGGTTAGTTATAAAGTTTATAAAGTTAAAAGTTCATAAAGTCATTTAATTAATCGACTTTATAAGGATTTGACTTTATGGACTATTTTTGTTTCACCCTGATTTTAGCTGCAAATACTGATAAGCAGACAAAGCTGCGATTGTTGCCTGTCCACATGCAATAGTAATTTGTTTAAATTTAACTTGCGTTACGTCGCCAGCGGCAAATATGCCGTCTATGTTAGTTTGACATTGTTCATTAACAATAATCTGGTCTTGTTTATCTCTATTAACAAATCCCGCTACTAAATCTGTATTAGTAATTCTGCCAATTTCCACAAACAATCCGTTAATTGTTAATTCGCTTGTTTTGTTATTTTTGTTATTTAATATTTTAATTTTTTCAATTTTGTTTTCGCCTGTAATTTCTTTTATTTCGCTATTAAGTATAAATTTAATATTTTTAATTTTGTTTACTATTTTAATTAAATTAGAAAATGCTCTAAATTCTTTAGAGCGATGAATTAGATATACTTTTTTAGCTATTTTAGACAAAACATCAGCAGCGTCTAAAGCGGCATTTCCACCACCAACAACAGCAACGATTTTATTTCTATAAAGAGGACCGTCGCAATTCGCGCAGTATGAAACTCCATGACCTGTAAATTTTACTTCTCCTGGTATAGCTAATCTGCGAGGGGACATGCCAATCGTAATAATTATAGTCTTGGTTTTATATTTTTCTTTGTTAGTGTGCACAATAAAATTTCCTGTTTTTGTTTTTTTTATTTTTTGAATTTCATCAATTTTAATTTCCACGCCTAAATCTTTTACTTGCTCCTGCATTCTTGAAATTAAATCATAATTGTCAATTGATTTAAATCCGGGATAATTTTCTATTGTTGAAGCCCACGCTATTTGCCCGCCAACTTGTTTGCTAATTATTAGCGTTTTCATTTCTTTTCGGCTAGCATAAATGCCAGCTGTCATTCCAGCCGGCCCCGCGCCTATTATAATTGTATCGTACATAAACACAATAAATTTTCAATGATCAATAATCAACTTTCAATAAATAATCAATTTCAATGATTATTGAAAATTGATTATTTATTGATTATTGATACTTGATTATTGAAAATTATTTATTAAACCACCCCGTGCTACTCCATCCCTTGCCCAACCCAAGCGCTTCAAATACAAAAGTAATAATCATATAAGCGGTAAACACTATAACAAGTCCTACAATCGCGTTTTTAATAGCGTCCTTGCCTTGATTAATTTTTTGACCTTTTCCGCCTTCTGTAATTGTGCTTTCTCCTGATAATAATATTAATATTCCTCCATAAATAAACATTAATAAACACAGCGAACCAACAATTCCTAAAATAAATTTAGAAACATTAACTGCAAGCTCAACGAAATCGTTTAGAGTATATCCACCGCAATTTTTTCCAGCTGGATATCCTGGTGGACATTCTGGATTGCTTGGCGGTGGCAAAATTCCTTTAGTCGTGCCAACCGCGCCTTTATTGCCTGGCTCTGGTGACGGTTCTTTGTCAGTTAACCATTTATTACATATACAACATTGCAAACCAGTATTGCAGTCTGATTGTCCTTCATCCATACAGGTTTGTTTTTTATCGCCTGTGCCATCAGAATAAGCACAAGCATCTAAAGTTGGTGTTGGTGTTTCGCATGTATAATGATTCATTCTGCGACACTCATCACCATTAACAGCATAAACGATATTAAAAGACAATATAAAAATACCTAATAAAATAATAATAT
>JAHJJO010000048.1 GCA_018822835.1 Patescibacteria group bacterium | reverse complement strand
ATTCGAAATGTCTCAAAATTATAAAACACCTTCTAAATTGTCATTCCCGCGAACGCGGGAATCCAGCTTAGTGCTGTTATGACTGGATTCCCGCGTTCGCGGGAATGACAAAAAGAGGCTTAAATGAAAATCAAAACAATAATTTCGTGAATTATTTAATTCCGTAATTTGTAAATAAAAATACATACTTCTGTCCACAATACTCTGGACAATGGCGTGTATTAAGAAAACATTATTTAATTCAAAAGTAAAGTCTACAGTTTTGTGGACTTTACTGTAGTATTGTCTACAAAACTGTAGACTTTACTGCAGTGGATAACTAAAGACTAATGTCCACAAAACTGTGGACAGAAGTGTGGAAAACTTATTATCATTTTTTGAAATAAAAATATTAAATTTAATAATCGCTAATCTTAGCCAAAAATTAAAACATTCCTTTTAGGCAAAAGAATTGACATTAATATTTTTTTATGGTATATTATATTCAGATCATTAAGTTTTCTACTATTTTTGTCAAGCTATAGTCGACATAGCTTAAAATAAAAATTAAAAATAAGGCAAGATTTAATTGATTAAATTAAACTGACTAGATAAAACATGATAAGAAACAGAAAATTAAATTTTACCTCAAATTGGTAGAAAACGCTTTTTACAAAGTCGACAAAAAAGCTTTTATCCCTAGAAAGAAATAACAATCTTTCAGGGATAGGGCTCAGATACAGACCATTAAATATTTATAAAAAAGGGTCTTTCTGGGCCCTTTTTTATTGACGCAAATATATTGTCGGGAGTCGCACTCCCGACAACAGTAAAGTCCACAGTACTGTGGACAAAAGTCCTTCATTGTCCACAATTTATACACTAATCAAATTTTGGCTAATCTTAGATAAAACGTTATAGTAAAGTCCACAGTACTGTGGACTTTTCCCCCCTCCCCAGTTCCTCCTCAGTTTTCAAAAACTGAGGAGGAACTATAAATTTTTATCTATTAAGTCTTTTAAAAATTCTTTATCTTTATAACCAACAATTTGATCAAGTATTTTGCCATTTTTAAATAATATTAAGGTTGGAATGCTCATAATATCATATTTTTCTGCAATTTCCGGACTTTCATCAATATCTAAACTTCCTATAACAATGCTTTTATCTTTGTATTCTTCAATTAATTCGTCAATAATTGGCATCATTAATTTACATGGTCCGCACCATTGGTTAAAAAAATCAACTAAAACCAAAGTGTTTGTTTTTTCAATTGTTTGTTGAAAATTTTGATTTGTAAATTTCATAATAAATTTTAGATTAAAAAGTTTTCTACAGAACATTAAGCATTGGCACTACTTGCTTTTTGCGTGAAATAATTTTATCTAAATAAAATTGATTATTTTTCAACTTAGCATTTAATGCCTTATTAATTGCTTTTTCATCACTGGTTGAGACTAAAAACGTTGATCCTTCTTTAATAATGTCAGTAATCATCAGAATTACGCTATGATAATTTTGACTTTGTCTTATTTTATCTAATTCAGTCAATAATTCATTATAGCGAGATTTAAATTCATTAAAATCAACTGTTTCGACCTGCCCGACTCCAAATTTTCCAGCATTAAATTGAAAGTCTTTAAAATCACTTTTAATCATGTTTTTTGCGCTAAGATTAGCAACATTAGAACGAATTTTAAATAATTCCATTCCAAATTCCTGCCAGTTTTTTATTTTAGCAATTGCGCTTAATTTATTAATTATTTCTTTGTCTTTCTCAGCGCATGTTGGAGATTTAGTAATAACAGTGTCTATTAAAATTGCGGCAAGCATAAGACTTGCTAAATTTTTGTTTAAAGAAATGTTCTTATCAATATATTCTTGCGCAATAATAGAGCATGTGGCTCCCCATGGTAAAGATTTAAAGATAATTGGTTCGCTGTGCTGAAAATTAACCCTATGGTGATCTAAAACTTCAATGATGTTTGCCTTTTCTATGCCATTGACTGCTTGTGTAAATTCATTATGATCAACTAAAATAATGTTTTTGTTAGTTGCATTTTTTAATAATTTTGGCTTATTAAAGCTAAATTTTTTAAGAGAATGTTTGGTTTCTTCATTTATTTCGCCTGCTATAGCTGGGTGATAAACAGTTTTAATGTCTTGATTTTTTATGCTTTTTGTGTTCTTCAAATTTTGGCTAACCTTAGCGGTGTAAGTGCGTTTTTTATCTTGGCATTTTTGACTAATTATGTTCTTTAAATTAGCATAGCTTACTGCTGCCGCTACACTATCCAAATCAGGTGATTTATGTCCAATAATATAAATGTGGTTCATAGAATAATGCAAAATTTTAATAAATTTTGCAAATTTCAAATTTCATCCGCCGCGGCGGATGAATATCAAATCAAGTCCAAAATATAAATACAAAATAGACATCAAGAAACTAAGTTTCCCTTAATAACTATTTTAGATTTTTATAATATTAATGATTGTTTATAGCATTTTGAAACTTGTATAATTTTTAGTTGGAAACTTAGTTTCTAATACTACAAACTTATGAAAACAAAAATTGAGATGCGCGTAAAATCAAATTATTTGCTTTTTTTCTCGCTTATTTCAGTTTTATCTGTCTTAACATCAGTTTTAGTCTTTGTTTTTGTTGTTTTTTTCTTTTCATCTTTTTCTAACTTTTTTGCATCTTTCTGTTCGTCATCTATTATTTTCTCTTCTGTCTTCTCTTCTGTCTTTTGCGGTTTATCGTCTTTTGTTTTTTCTTCTTTTTTAACATCATCTGCTTTATGGTCCTGTTGCTTGTCTTTTTTCGCAGTATCTTCAATAATATTAATTTTCCATTTAGTTAATCTGGCGGCAAGTCGTACATTTTGGCCATTTTTACCAATAGCTAACGACAATTGATCAGGCGATACTTTGACTGTGGCAACTTTTGTTTTGTCATTAATATCAATGCCTAATATTTTTGCCGGTGATAAAGCATTAGAAACAAACTTTGCGCTGTCTTCATGATATTCAATAATATCAATTTTTTCACCACCTAATTCCTTCATAATAGTTTGAATTCTGCTTCCACGCTGTCCAACGCATGAACCAATAGGGTCTACGTTTTTAGAGTCAGTCCAAACTGCTACTTTAGAACGAAATCCTGCTTCTCTGGAAATTGCCTTTAATTCTACTAAATTATTTGTTATTTCAGGAATTTCAAGATAAAATATTTTTCTTAAAATTTCTTCAGAAGTTCTGGATAAAATAATATTAGCGCCTTTATGTTCGCTTTTAACTTCTTTAATATATACTTTAATTCTATCTCCTTGGTTATATTGTTCGCTAAAAATTTGCTCTTCAACTGGCAAAAATCCTATTGTTTTTCCAAGATCCACAAAAATAGTTTTTCCTTCACGGCGCTGCACGATGCCACTTACAACCTCTTTTTCTTTATCTTTAAATTCATTAAAAATCATTTCACGTTCTGCTTCCCGCAAACGTTGAATAATAACCTGTTTAGCGGTTTGCGCCGCTACTCTTCCGTAAGACGCAGGAACTTCTAAACGCGTTTTAATTTCTTCCCCAATCTTAGCGGTTTTTTTAAGTAATTTAGAGTCGCTTAATTGTATTTCTGTTTTAGGATTAAATTTTTTTTCTTCATTTTCTTCAGCATTATTTTCGGCATTTGTCAAGTTATCTTCTGAAATTTTAACAGGCAAAGATAGTTTTTTATTTTTAGTTTTATCTTCTTTGTTTTTTGTTTTTTCATCTTTAGACTTTGCAGGCTTCGCATTTTCGTCCTCCACGGCGGACTTTACGTCCTCCACAACGAACTTTGTTCTACTCGTGGCATGTTCTGTTGATTCTGGATTTTCATCTTCCTCTATCACGTCCTCTACTACTGTTTTAACATCATAAACTTTAGATTCTCCTGTTTCAGGATCAAATAGCACTTTAATGTTTTGGTTTTTATTGCCAAAATCCTTGCGATAGGCAGCAGATAACGAGGATTCAATAGCCGAAATAACAGATTCTTGATTTAATCCTTTTTCTTCACAAATTGATTTTATAATATTTTGTAATTCAGACATAGTTATAAAATTTTAAGTTAACGCAATAGTGTTTTCTGCGTATTTCTGCGTTGCCATCTGCGTATATCAGCGCAGCATATAGGCGGATAAACCCCGTTAGATATGAAATTATCTAATGGGGTAAACGCGGATAACAACGCAGATTTACGCGGATACTTTACATTTTGTTGAAGTTGAATAAAAAAACTAATTATAATAATTAGCTTAATTAAAGAGTAGCATAACTATATTTTGTGTCAAGAAAAAATAGGAAGTTTGCAGTGTGAAAACTGCTATTGAGGATGTTGCTTTCTGCTGGTTATAAAATTTAAAAAACATCCTCTTCTTTTTTAGTTCGTCATAATAATATAATATCTTGGATTACAAGATTACTTTACATTACAAAGCGTCCAATATTGTTATAAGCTCCTTTTTGTCATTCCCGCGAACGCGGGAATCCAGTGTTTATTACATTAACAGGAGGCAGAGACAGTGTTTGGAACACTGTCTCTGCGCTAGTTGAAATGATTTGGATCCCCGTTTGCACGGGGATGACAAAAAGTATATTAGTGCGGAATCATAATATTTTATCATAATGTTGCACTAGATTCTTGAATCCAATTATAATAAATTGAAAAAGAAGATGAATAAAAAACCCCTCTGCCAACTTGGCAGAGGGGTTTTTATGTTTGAAGTAACATACAGTAGCTTATTTTAGGCAAGGCTTATTTTTTTATATCAGCGTCGCGTCAGAATCCTCTGCTGAGAGATTCTGACGAGGCCAAAAAAAATTGACGAGGCCAAAAAAAATCATTTGCATTTAAAATTGTTTAGAAATTGGAAATTTCACCCTGTTAAATTGCTTCGCACCTGCCTTGCAGAATTTAACAAGGTAAAAATTGGAAATTGTTCCCCCCTACCCCTTTGCTATAACCAACCCCCATACTTGCTGGGCTCCGGCTTGTTTTAAAACACTAGCGCATTCGTTTAAAGTAGCGCCTGTTGTTACAATATCATCAATCAATATTACATTTTGATTGTTTAATTTATTTCCATCCCATTTAAAACAATTTTGAATATTT
Organism: Patescibacteria group bacterium; assembly: GCA_018822835.1. GTDB lineage: Bacteria > Patescibacteriota > Patescibacteriia > Patescibacteriales > JAHJJO01 > JAHJJO01. The sequence goes on along the minus strand of JAHJJO010000048.1, from coordinate 13,621 downwards.
TTTTTACGCTGTTGTTCTTTTAACTGAACTTGCGGTTTTTTATGTTTTATTCTGAGTAATTGTTTGGAATTTATTTGAATATTAAAATTATTTGAAATTATTTCAGCAATTTTTTCAGCCTGATTAAATCCGCGCCATTTTTTTCTTTTGTTGTGTAAAGGGACGGGAATTAATAAAGCATTGCTAAGATTAGCCAAAATTTTTAAAGGTTTGTCTTCATGCCGCAATTTAATTGTTTTAAAAGTTGAATGTTCTTTTGATTTGATGGACAAATCTTTAAAAAATAAAGATACAAAATCTCCTAATATTATGGATATGTCTAAGGCAAAATGATATTTAAAATTTTTAATCAGCTGGACAATAATTTTATTATGATAATTGCAGGCAATCCAAGCTCCATTTAAAGCATAATTTTTCCCGCAATCAGAACAAAATCTGCCAAATGTATTTTCTTTTTTACAATGCAGGCAATATTGTTGCTGTCTGTATTGTAATTTATTAAAACATTTTTTACATAGCCATGACCCTTCTGCGCCACAACCAACGCATTCAATTGGAAAAAAAATGTCTAAAATAAATTTGTATGCATTTAATAACATAAAAACAATTTTCAATTTTCATCCCTCCCCAGTTTATTAAAACTGGAGAGGGATGAAAATTCTTTTAGATGCTCTTGACAAATATTTTCTTTATGCTATAGTAATCGGTTAATCTGTTAAGGTCAATTTAGGTGGGACAGGCACACAAGCATGGGGAAATTTTTTTTAGGATTTTTTGGCTCACGCTTGGAAACCCCTGAAAAATCTTTTTTCGCCTGCCCGCTTAAGTTGGGCTTTCACAAACACGAATTGTTACGAATAAATAACGAAGAGGATTGAGATTAATTGGATTGAAAATATTAAGGCGGAGCGACAACAGCAAGTTGTTGTTCCGTCTTATTTTTTTTATATACCTTTGAGTTACAAAACATCCAAAAACGTTGTCATTGCGAGGAGTGGAATGTAGCGAAGCGGAATGTAGCGACGAAGCAATCTCGTGGATAAAACGACGAGATTGCTTCGTCGTCGTTCGCCTTCGGCGAACTCCTCCTCGCAATGACAGCGTTTTTGAACGTTTCGAATTCACGGAAATTAAATCATTGAAAATTGTTTGAAAATTAAAAATTGATAATTGAAAATTACTGTTTTTTCTCTTCTACTCCAACCAAACAAACCTCTTGCCATGGAATGTAATGAGAATAAAATTTTTCTTCTTTTACTGCTCCGTCAGGATATGTAACTTTATAATTAAAATAAGCATCAGCTCCATTATGCGCGCGTTCAGTGCATTTTTTTTTGCCAGCAGGCAGGTCAGTGGTTTCTATAATTTTCGTTGGGCCCGGCTTTGTAATGTTATAAACTAACGGATCAGTTTTTTCTATAATTCTGCCGTCTTTTATTCCCCAAAAATCAAAATACAAATCATCTTTATCAATGCGGGCTTGAATTAAAATAAAATTATTTGTGTCATTAATAAAACGGACATCGGGTTGGGGCGAATAGATAGTGGCGTCAAAACCGGCCGGTTCATAATAGGAAACTCTATAAGAATGATTTCGGCGCGCTGTAATAGGCAGGCCAGAGCCAATGGCAGACCGGAATATAGTTGTTCCAATTTGACATAACCCGCCGCCATACTCTGGAATTGTTTTATTGCCTTTAATCACTAATTCAGGCAAGTATCCTGCTTCAGCATTGATATCCCCCAATGTTTTGACTAAAGAAAACTCTTCATCCGGCTTAATTAATAGCCCATGAATCGCGTCAGCGCCAGTTTTAATATTGTGCCGCCGATTAGAAGGGGACCAAGCAAAATTTGAATGACCGGTTCCTATAATTTCTTTTATTCCTATATTATTTACATTCTCAGTACTAAAATCGCTTTCTATTTTATTGACAGTGAGCTGTATGTTTGATTTTTGATTTATTGTAAAATCATGTTGAATATAATATAAAGTCTTTTTCACATCTAATTCTAATCCATCCTGACTTGCCTGAAATTCAACTACTCGTCCGTCTTTCATTTTAAAACGCGCGTCAATTGGGTCTTTATTAACTTGTGGAATAATTTTTTGTTCTAAAAAGTTAGTTATATCAATTTTATTAATTTCAACATTAATATTTGTTTCATTCTTTTTTAATATCAACCATTGCGCGATTTGTTCAGTGGAAATGCTCCATTTTTTTTCTTTATACATTAAAACCAACGGAGCTGATGATATAATTTTTTGCGCTTTTGACTCAATATTTAAACAGTCGTTTTTAGAAATTTTAGGATAATCTGTTTTGACATTCAATTGTATGGATGAAAAATTTAATTTTGATAAATTTATTTTGAATTCCTTCAAAGCTTTTGGATAGTCTATAAATTGCCCTAATTTTTCATGTTCAACATTAAAAACAATTTTTTTATGCTGATTTGAATATGAAGCTGTTAATTCAGCGTCTTGCGCCAACATTTCAAATTCTTTATGATTTTCATAAAGAATTTTTTTTATTTCTTGTTCATCTATCGTATGCATTATGCTGATTTGCTTTTTGTAAATTAATGTTTCAATTTTATTGCGTAAATTTAACCAAAAATCATTATCGCGAGAGTTAGAATAAGCGGACTCAACAGCTTGTTGAACATCAAAAAATATAATTTGATACGCCAAATCATTGTCAAAAGAATGAATAATTGGCATTACAGATGTCATACGCCATTGATTATTCTGCGCGTTTAATGCAGTATTATTTTTATTGTACACAAAAATTATTCCATTTTGATTAAGTTGATTAATTTTTTGATTTAACAGATTTTTTGCTTCTATTTTTGTTAAATCACCTAAATCAATATTTCCCAAACTAATGCCTGGATAAATTTTATTTTGATATTTTTGTTCAAACAATAAATAAGATAAAATAATCACAATCAAAATAACACCTGCTAAAATGAGTAAATATTTTATTAGGATGTTTTTGGAAGACATATCTTTTTAACAATGCAAAATTTCATTCAAAATATTTATTGCCAATTCTTTTTTATTATTTTCAATTTCTGTATTAATATTAATATCAAATATTAATACCGCGCCTTCTTTAGCATTGTGAGGCAATTTATTCTTTGGCCAAATAATAGTTGCATTATCTTCAGTTTTTAGCACGGCTTGATTGTTTTCAAACCGATCAATAATTAATGTATATTTCATAACAATCAATGTTCAATTAACAATTATCAATTTACAATTATAAATTAATTAGCTCCGGTGTAAAAATATAATAACAATCGTTTTCAACAGCAAAGCAGTACAAGAATAGTGTCATTGCGAGCGAAGCGAAGCAATCTCGTTTAAGTCGCAATAAAGACGAGATTGCTTCGCTTCGCTCGCAATGACAGCGTTATTGAATCGCTTTATCGTTAAAAACGGTTTAGTTATTAAATTACAATGTTTTTTGAACATTTTATGATTTAAAAAGATTATTTAGTTTTTACACAGGAACTAAAAAGCTAAGAAACTAAAAAGCTAAGAAGCTAAAAAGCTAAAAAGCTAAGAAGCTAGTTTTACTGGTTTAAAGCTTGTTCTATGAATTGGACATGGACCATATTTTCGCAATCGTTCTAAATGCATTTTAGTGCCATAGCCCTTATGTTTATCAAAGCCATAATTCGGGTAAATTTTATGCGCTTCTAACATTATGCGATCTCGCGTGACTTTAGCTATAATTGAAGCGGTGGCGATTGAAAAAATCAACGCATCTCCTTTTATAATATTTCTTTGCGCGTATGAACAATTTGGAATTTTAAATCCGCCGTCTAGCATTATAAAATCTGGTTTTTGTTTTAACGCAGAAATTGCTTTTTTCATTGCCAAAAAAGATGCTTGAAGAATATTTATTCTGTCAATTGTTTGATGATCGCAAATGCCGACTCCGACTTCAGTAAACCCAGCACCAAAAGTGTCGCTTGTTGATGACATTAAACCACCAACCAAGACTGATCTGTTTGCACCTCCGACTTTGTCAAAGACTTTTTTTTGGTGCTGGGTAAATTCCTCTTGAATTACTGTAAACAATTCATCTCTTTTTTTAGCAGTTAGTTTTTTAGAATCTTTAATAGATTTTATTTTATCGCTTATTTTAAATTTTTCGTCACAAACAACGCAAGCAGCTACAACAGGCCCTGCCAATGGTCCGCGTCCTGCTTCATCAATTCCAGCGACAAATTTATAACCTTGTTTAAATAATTCTTTCTCTGCTATTAAATTTAACATATTTTATTTTTACATTATTTGCGCGTTGCATATTTAAAAATCTATTTTATTAAAAGAATTCGCTGTTTGTTTTATTAATTTATTATTATTAAGCGCTAACGAATTATTTTAAAAAACCCGTTAACTCGTTAACTCATTAATAAATAATAATTCAATATAGTGGACTCGACAGGGCTTGAACCTGCGACCTCATGCATGCCATGCACGCGCTCTACCAGCTGAGCTACGAGCCCAACATTCAATTATCAATTAACAATTATCAATTTAAAATTAACAATTAATTAATTGAAAATTGCTAATTGACAATTGATAATTGAATTTGTGCCCCCATCATGAATCGAACATGAATCTAGGGCTTAGGAGTCCCTTGTTTTATCCATTAAACTATAGGGGCGGATCAATTAACAATTAACAATTAACAATGAAATTGTCAATTTTCAATGAAATTGTTTTTGACAAAGTGTTAATAGTATTATAGCATTAAAAACACGTATAGCTATTATATTATAAACTACTATAAATTTATAAATTTTAATTGCTAATTGTTAATTGACTCATGTTTTGGATTAATTTTTTACATTTATATCAACCTGCTAGTATTGATGGGCATGTTATTAAAGAAGCAACAGAATTGAGTTATTTGCGCATTATCCGCGCCTTAGAAGAGCATCCTAAAATAAAGTTTACTTTAAACATTACAGGATGTCTTTTTTTGCGTTGGGAAGAATTGAAATATTTTGATTTAATTAAACGAATAAAAAAATTAATAAAAAATAAGCAAATTGAATTAACAGGAACAGCTGCTTATCATCCTTTACTGCCATTAATTTCAAAACAAGAAATTATTCAACAAATTAAAGAAAATGAAGCAATATTAAAAAAATATTTGTATAAAAATTTTAAACCAAAAGGATTTTTTATGCCTGAAATGGCTTATAGCCCTGAAGTAGCTAAAATAATAAAAGAATTAGGTTATCAATGGCTAATTTTAGACGAAATCGCTTATAATGGAAAATTAAATCAAGTTGATTTTAATAAAATTTATCAAGATCAAAACAGCGGACTTAAAATTGTTTTTCGGTCCAGAGAGTCCTCTAAATGCTATGTGCCCGAAGCATTAAACAAAATTATTCAAAAGCAAACTTTAGATAAAGAAAAAATATTTATTACTGCTACGGATAGTGAATTATATGGCTTAAGGCATAATGATCCTACTGCAGAATTTGAAAAATTAATAAAGTGCCAAAATCTCAAAACCGCAACAATTTCGGAATTTATTGCTAATAAAAAAACGCAAAAAGTTCAACTAATCGCGTGTAATTGGGAGTCTACTGAAAAAGAATTAAAACAAAATAAACCTTATGCTTTATGGTTTAATAAAAAAAATGCTATTCAGCTAAAATTATGGGAATTAGCTGAATTAGCTTGCAAAACTATTAAAAAATATAAAACTGATAATAATTATGCTTGGGCAAGATGGCATTTGGTTCGCGGGCTTGCCAGTTGCACTTTTTGGTGGGCAAGCGCTAATGATTTTTGTCTTTTTGATTCTATTTCATGGAGTCCTGACGAAATTGAACGAGGAGCTAATGAATTAATAAGATCAATTCGCACGCTTGATCACAGCGCCACAAGACAAACCAAAATTAAAGCTGAAAAATTATATATTAAAATTAAACAACTGATTTGGAATAAACACTGGACTTATTATTGGAAAAAGTAACTTTGCATATAAAACAAAAGCAAACTCAATTTATAAATTTGATTTTTTTAAATTTTTTACTCGTTGATTGTTTACTTTCTTTTATTCTGCCAACAACTTATAATTTTTCTAATTTATTTTTTAATATTAAAACATCGTCATCGCTAATGGTTTTTGCGCTGGTTGCTGTATTGTTTTCTAAAGTATTAATAATATTTTGACTTGTATTCGTAGCATTAACATTTCCCTGTTTTTCCGGACTACTTGTACTATTCGTTGTTGTTGCTTGTTTTGCTTCACTATATTTTTTTTCAATTTGATTCATTGTTTTACTAAAACCATCTATTACTTCATCCCAATTTAGTTGTTTGGCGGTTTCATTGGATGTTTCTATGTTCTTAAAACTATGTTGTAAATTTATAACCCAAACTAACACAATGATAAACATAAAGAAAATTACACCTGACCACATTGCCAACGTTTTGCCTTGCTCTACTTTTTTATAGTCAACATGAGATTTAATTTTACTCTTCTTTATTTCTTTTTTCATATAAATATCACACCGAAAAAACTGCGCTTAAAATTTACTAATCGCAAAAATCGTATCCACAACACTGACAATCATTAATTTTCTATTCTACATTTATTTATATCGTTATGCGTTCCACGTTATGCGTTTTGCGCCACAAGAACAACCAACTCCATATCCTCTTGCGGAAGATCTTTTTTATTAATTTTCAATTTATCTTCATTCGTTGGTTTGATGCCTAATTCTTTAATAAATTTATCAGCGCTATTGACATTCACTTTTAATCCGGAAATTTTATAGTGCATTGGAATTACTATTTTTGGTTCAATTTGCGAAATAACTTCAATTGCTTTACTCACATCTAAAGTATAAACTTCGCCAACAGGTATTAATAATATGTCAGATCCTGCTAACTTTTCTAATTCTTTATCATCTAAAACATGCCCCAAATCCCCGAGATGGGCAATTGTAATATTGTCAAATGTAATTTTATATATTACATTTTTTCCGCGTTCAGCGCCATTTTTATTGTCATGAAAAGAATCAATGCCTTTAATAATAATATTTTTTACACCATATTCTCCGGGGCTGTTAATTACAAATGGATTGCCTCTTATTGTTTTAATATTGTTATGGTCATGATGATCATGGCTCACAGTTACAACGTCAGCTTCAAAATTAGGAACTTTTAATCCAATAGATTTATCAAAAGGATCTGTTACGATAGCTATTCCGTCTGATCCTATTTTGTCTTGAATTTTAAAGCAAGAATGCCCATGCCAAGTTATTATCATATAATATAGTTTATAAAGTCCATAAAGTCAAAAGTCTATAAAGTCTTTGTTTTCACAATTATTTGATTAGCATTATGCCTCTTTATATCAATTTTAAATAAATTCCTAATCCCTAATTAACTAATCCCTAAAATGTTTGTAATTTCTACTTTACTAAACATTTGTTTATGGCCAAGATTGCGTTTGTATCTTGTTTTGTTTTTATATTTTACCACACTAATTTTTTTATTTCTTCCTTGTTCAATTATTTTTCCTTCAACTTTTTCGCCTAAGCTTGGTTTGCCGATATCGACCTCTTTGCCGTCAGTATTTGCTGTCATTAAAGTGTCAAATTTAATTTTTTCATTCATTTTTTCATCTAATTTTTCCACTTTAATAATTTGGCCTTGTTTAACCTTGTATTGTTTTCCTCCTGTTTTTATTATTGCTATTTTCATAAAATTAGTTTATTCGTAGAAACTTAGTTTCCAAATAATTTATCCCGAGCGAAGTCTCGGGATAAATTATTTGGAAACTAAGTTTCTATTTAATTGATTTTAAAATGGAGAGGGGAATAAGTCATGTGCCGATAAAATGAACTTATCCCCCTCGTGTGCACCCTCTTCGTCCTGTCTCAACCTAAAGGGCGAAGAGGCAAAAAATCCTTTATCTTAAGACGAGAAAAAATTATATATAATTTTTTCATATCCCCTCCTTAACAATAAGCAGACAACATATTATCACCTCCTCTAAAGAATCAAAAGCCCTCAGCAGAAACTATGCCGGATGTCCAAGATGGACAACCACGCCACATAGCGATGATTGGGGCACAACCACTACCATGACCATCATAACTTATAAGCAACCTCATCACCTCCTTTTTTAAATTGCATATCAACTTCCACAATTATCGGCTTTTATTCTTGTGGAAATTATATGCTATACTAGACCTATTGCATAATAACTTATTACTGCAATTTCCATATTTTGGTTAAATTTTCTATAAATTTTTTCAGCTATGCTAAGGCATAACCTCAAAAATTATATAAAAAATTTATCTCAAAATATGAAAATCTCGTAACATAATTTATTATGCAATAGGTCTATTATTTACATTATTATCTAAAAACAATTTTATGTCAATATTAATTTTTCTAAAAAAGTATATTCCAAAAAAGTTATTTAAAACAGCCCAGCCAGCTTATCATTTTATATTAAGCTGGGCGGCGGCTGTTTTTTATGGGCATCCAAGTAAAAAATTAATTATTATTGGCGTAACAGGAACAACAGGCAAGACAACGACTGTTTATTTAATGCATAAAATATTAAAGGCAGCTGGATATAAAATTGGTTGTACCTCAACAGCCATGTTTAGTGATGGAGAAAAAGAATGGTTGAATGATAAAAAAATGACAATGGTAGGCAGATTTTGGACACAAAAAATGTTACGTAACATGTTACGTAACAAATGCCAATATGCTATAATTGAAACCACTTCAGAGGGAATTAAGCAATTTAGGCATTATTTTATTCATTACGACATTTTGGTTTTTACAGGACTTTATGAAGAACACATTGAAGCGCATGGCAATTTTGAAAATTATAAAAAAACAAAAGGAAAATTATTTGCTCATCTAAAAAAATGTTGCGCCAAGTATGTGAATAAAAAAAGAGAGCTATGCAATCCAAAAACAGGCATTCAAAAAATAGAATTAGAAAAAATTAAAAAAACTATAATTGTAAATGCAGATGATCAGCATGCGGATTATTTTTTAGATTTCTGGAGCGAGCAAAAGTATCAATTTATAATTAACAATTACGAATTACAAATTAAAAATAAAGTAGGAGTAGGAGTGATAGTAGCTTCAAACATAAAAAGCAATGGAAGCGGCGTGAGTTTTGTTGTAAATAATACAGAAATAAATTTGCAATTATTAGGAGCTTTTAACGTTGTTAATGCTATGGCCGGGGTTTGTGTTGGTTTATCGCAGGGAGTGGGAATGCAAAAAATTAAACAAGGATTAGAAAACATTAAAACTCTGCCAGGAAGGTTAGAAAAAATAGACCAAGGCCAAAATTTTACTGTAATAGTTGATTACGCTTTTGAACCAAATGCTGTTGAAAAATTATATGAAACAATTAAATTTATTAAACATAATAAAATTATCCATATCTTGGGCTCAACAGGCGGTGGCAGGGATGTTGATCGCAGACCAAAATTAGGCAAAATTGCCGGAGAAAAAGCAGATTATGTTATTATAACAAATGAAGATCCATACGACGAAGACCCTCAAATTATTATTGATCAAGTCGCTGTTGGCACAGAATATGCTGGCAAGGAAATAAATAAAAATTTATTTAAAATTTTAGATCGCAGACAAGCAATTAAAAAAGCATTGGCTTTAGCGCAAAAAAATGACATTGTATTAATAACAGGCAAGGGCTGCGAACAAGCAATTTGTGTTGCAAATGGAGAAAAAATTAAATGGGATGACAGGGAAGTGGCAAGAGAGGAGCTTTACATGAACAGAAACAGTGTTCCAGACACTGTCAGCTGAAACTGACAGTGTCTGGAACACTGTTTCTGTTCATGCCCTTGCTTTACTAATATTCGCAAGAACTCCCATAGCTGCTAAAACCGATACTAAAGCTGAACCGCCATAACTAATAAAAGGCAGGGGAACTCCTGTCATGGGGATTAAATTAATCATCCCGCCAATATTGATAATTACTTGAACTATTATCCAGCTTGAAATGCCTATAGCTAAAATTCTTCCAAAATCATCTGGAGCGCGTTTTGCAATAAGAATTCCTCTGTAAAAAAGCAAAATATATGTCATTATTAATAAACTTCCCGCGATTAATCCTAACTCTTCTCCAATAATCGCAAAAATGGAATCACCGCTTACTTCTGGTAAATACATAAATTTTTGCCTGCTTTGACCAAATCCGCGGCCAAACAATCCTCCTGATCCAACAGCAATAAGAGATTGATTAATTTGATAACAAGAGTCAGAATCAGAATTAAATACGCATTTAAATCTATTAAGCTGATACTCATTAGATAGAATTACTGCGGAAAAAAGTAAAGCGCCGATTATGGTAATTACAAAAAGATGCCAAATTTTTCCTCCTCCAACAAAATAAACAATTAAAGCAGTTAATGTGATAATTGACAATGTTCCCAAGTCTGGCTGTAAAAGCATTAAAAATGCTATTGCGATTAAAACAGCTATAAATGGCCCTATTCCTTGCGAAATTTTATCTAATTTTGCTTTTCTATTTGCAAGCCACGCGGATAAATAAAATAAAAAAGAAAGCTTGACCAATTCTGACGGTTGTAATGAATAACCAATGTCAATCCAACTTTGACTTTTGCCATGAGCGCTGCCAAGCCCTGGAATAAACACTAAAATTAAAAGCGCGATAGATCCGATTAAAAACCAAATGCTATATTTTTTCCAACAACGATAATCTTTTTGAAAAAAAAACCAAAAAATAATTAACCCTAAGACTAAACGCGATAATTGATGTGTAAAAAAATAATAACTTGATCCATATTGGCTGTAAGCTATTACAGAAGAAGCGCTTGAAAGCATTATAAGACCAAAGACTATTAAAACAGCAATTATTATAATTAATACTGCATCGGGTTTATGTTTGAACATATAAATTGTCTGAACCACTGATTAGCGCATGATTAACACATGATTAAATTAATTAATCATGTGTAATTCAGTGCTTTCAGTGAAAATCAGTGGTTCAGACAGTTTCTTTGTTGAGATATTCTGGCGAGACCGCAAATAGAGTGCTCTATAGAGCGCTCTATTTTTTTGCTAACGCACATAACTTAGCATATTTTAATTTATTCTAAAATGAATATGGTCAGCCTCATCGCACGGAACTTTATCACCACCTTTATCGCACATAGCGTAAAATTTTTGATTTAATTCTTTTACAACTGCGTCTCTATATTGAGATGCAACAACAATATCTATCGCCTTGCCTGTATAATGATAAGATGTAGAGCCATGAATGCCGGTAGTAATTGATGTGACAATTATTTTATCAACCACATTATTTTTGAGAAGATCTTCAATCGCTATCAATAAAGATGCGTCCACTGAAACTTGTTTTATGCATTCACAGTTAGGACTGCACGCTGTTGAAAGTCCAGTGCTTGCTAATTCATTTATTGATTTATCAGCATGAAAATTAGGACAATCAGCTTTTTTGCTAAAAGTAACTCTCGGATATATAATAAGTTTTGCAGCGATTTGTCTGATATTACGAACATCACTGCTACTAAGTGCTTGTTCAGCACTCATTTTTTTTTTCGCTTCCTCCGCCGGCCATGACATTCTAATCGGGCTAAAGCGCGTTAAATCCGGATTGATTTCATAAAGAATCATGTACGAACATAAAACCAAAACAAGGCCTGTTATGCTCGCGCCTATCCATGTCTTGGCCTCTGTAACATGAGCGGCATTGCCTCCTGCTGTAAGCCAAATAAGCCCTCCCCACATTAAAACTACCGTAGCCAAAATTCCTACAATTCCAACAGCGTATTTATAAATTCCCGCAATATATTCTCCAATCCATGGTATGCACATTTTAGTCTTATCATCAGTGCATATTTGCGGATCTGAAAATCCTGTTAAACCTGGAATTGAAATTTGCAAATCAGGAATTTTCCATTCAGGCATGCTGCCATCTGCTGATGCATGTAAAACAGGAAAATATAAAAAACTTAACACGCAAAAGCAAAAACATATAAACATTTTAACATTTAAACATTTAAACATAAAAATATATTAGATAATAGATAGCAGACGATAGATAACAGATAATAAATTTTCTCTAACTTCGCTGAAATCCTCCGATGTCAATCAGAGGATTCTGACAAAGCTAGAAAAAAATAACTTTTAATTTTTAAACAAAAACGGTTGTTATCGCGATGAGTAGCAACAACGAAACAATCTCACAGCATTGTCATTGCGAGGAGTCTGTCTAAGTTTTGCGAAGCAAAATTTAGGCAGGCGACGTGGCAATCTCGTTAATCCCTTCTAACAATATTTACTCACCAAATCATTCCACGCAAGATTGATGCTGTTTATAAGTTCTATTTTCTTTTTTCTTGAACCTGCTTTTATCTGTTTTTCTCTAGCAATAGCCTTTCTAATGCATGTATAAACCTCATAATAAACAATTTTATTAATATTATATTTTGCTGTAAAACTATTATTATTGAATTTTGTTTTATGCTGATTATCTCTATTTAATAAATTATTTGTAACTCCTGTATATAGCACTTTATTTGTTTTATTAGTTCCTATGTAAATATAATAGTGTTTTTCATTATATTGTTTTGGCATAGCATATTATTTTTAACACACTTTTCGTCTAACGAGATTGCCACGTCGCCCTGAGTACAGGGCTCCTCGCAATGACAAACGTGGGACGATTAAAAATTAAAATTGATGATTTGCCCTGTTAAATGCGAAGCAATTTTGTCAGAGACAAAATTATTTAACAGGGTGAATTAAAAATTGATACTTGATAATTGATAATTTAGAAATGAAATATCTCCTTCTATTTTTTGTCCATTTATAAACCAAGTTGGAGTGCCTTTGACGCCAAGAAGCTCTCCGTCATGAAAATCTTTTTTAATGCTTGTTAAATATTTTTGGCTGTTTAAGCAATCATTAAATTTTTTAGCGTCAACTCCGATTTGTGTAGCCAAACTTACAAGATGATCTGAAGTTAAATCTCCTTGACTTTGAAATAATTTATCATGCATTTGCCAAAATAATCCTTGCTCCCCAGCGCATCTGCCAGCGAGCGCCAAATTAATTGAATTTTCATGAATAGGAAAATCCCTGAATATTATTTTAATATTATCTTTATATTTCAAACTGATCGTGCGAATTTTAGAAAATGAATTTTTGCAAAGCGGGCAGGAAAAATCAGCAAATTCAACAATGACTATTTTTGGATCAATAGATCCTGTCCAATAATTATTTTGCCCTTCAATAAGAATTTTATTTTTACTTTTTTCATAAACAGAAGAAGGAGTTAACAATGTTTGTGGATTTAATTCATTTATTTGCATTTCTTTTTGTATCTTTCTGACAAGATAAATAAAATAAATTCCAAACATTAAAAATAATATAAAAATAATAATCAAGGATATCCCCCACCATTTTTTATACCATTTAATTGTTTGAGTTGTTTGCATCTTAAAATATGTTAGAATGTTATCGTAGAAACTAAGTTTCCAAATAATTTGAAAGCAGAAAATTCTGCTTTCAAATTATTTGGAAACT